>NZ_JBIVQA010000008.1:0-266408 GCF_044754985.1 Sphingomonas sp. NPDC092440
CTACCAGATACGACCGGCATGCCACAAACTACCTCGCTGCCATCGCTCTCGTAGCCCTTATCACCGCGTGGCTTAAATGAGTCCTCAACCTAGGGTCACGAGACCCAATCAGCAAAGCCCGTCATCCCCGCGCAGGCGGGGATCCAGGGTAAGTCGCGAAATCGAAGCAATCGCATTCGCCGTAATCGGAAACGCCGAAGGGGGTCGCGCCGCCATGGCCCTTGGCTCCCCGTCTGCACGAGGAGGACGAGTTCGCGGAGAGGACGGGGGCGTGTGGAGGGCTTGCGCACCGCCCCCTTCTCGGGAACACTCGTGCAAATGACAGGCGAACCCATGGTAGGCCGCGACCTTTCCGGCCCGCGCATCGTCACGCTTCCCGCCCGGCCCGAGCCGATCCGGGTCAGCGCCGACGAGACCGCGATCGTCGTGATCGACATGCAGAACGCCTATGCCTCGCCCGGCGGCTATGTCGACCAGGCCGGGTTCGACATTTCGGGTTCGGCCGGGACGATCGGCAAGATCGCCGCGGTGCTCGATACGGCGCGGGCGGCGGGCATGCCGGTCATCTATCTGCAGAATGGCTGGGACCCCGATTATGTCGAGGCCGGCGGCCCCGGCTCGCCCAACTGGCACAAGTCGAACGCGCTGAAGACGATGCGCGCCCGGCCCGAGCTCCAGGGCAGGCTGCTGGCGCGCGGCGGCTGGGATTACGAGCTGGTCGACGCGCTCGCCCCGAAGCCCGGCGACATCCGTCTCCACAAGACGCGCTACAGCGCCTTCTTCAACTCGCAACTCGATTCGACGCTGCGCGCGCGGGGCATCCGCAACATCGTCTTCGTCGGCATTGCCACCAATGTCTGCGTCGAGAGCACGCTGCGCGACGGCTTCCACCTCGAATATTTCGGGGTGATGCTCGAGGATGCGACGCATCATCTCGGGCCGCCGATGATGCAGGAAGCCACGGTCTACAATGTCGAGAAGTTCTTCGGCTGGGTCTCGACCACCGCCGACTTCTGCGGCAGCTTCGGCCAATTGCCCAGGGAGTGAGCCCATGTCGTTCGAGCCGATCAATCCGCCGCAATTCCCCACGCCGATCGCGCCCTATTCGGCCGGGGCCAGGGCGGGCGACACCGTCTATGTCTCGGGCGTGCTGGCGCTGGGCGAGGGCGGCGTGGTGCTTCATGTCGGCGATGCCGCCGGCCAGACGCGGCACATCCTCGAGGTGATCAAGACTACGCTGGAAGCGGCCGGCGCGCGGCTGGAGGACGTGGCGATGAACCACATCTTCCTGAAGGATTTCGCCGATTACCCCGTCTTCAACCAGATCTATGCCGAGTATTTCCCCGGCGCCAAGCCGGCGCGCTACTGCATCCGGGCCGATCTGGTGAAGCCCGATTGCCTGGTCGAGATCGCCTCGGTGGCGCATATCGGCTGATGGCGGAGGCGGGGGGCCTTTATTATGAGTGGCATGGGCCGGAAGATGCACCGCCGCTGATCCTGTCGGCCGGCATGGGCGGGTCGGGCAGATACTGGCTGCCCAATCTGCCTGCGCTCGCCGAGAGCTTCCGCGTCATCCTCTACGATCATCGCGGCACCGGCCGTTCGGACCGGACGGTGACGCCGCGCATCGAGAGCATCGGTGACGATATCCGCCTGCTGATGGATGCGCTCGGGATCGAGCGGGCCGCGATCCTCGGCCATGCGATTGGCGGCATGGGCGGCCTGAGCATGGCGCTGGACACGCCGGAGCGTGTCGACAGGCTGGTGGTGGTGAATGGCTGGGGCCGGCCCGATCCCTATATCGCGCGCTGCTTCCAGGCTCGGCTGGCGCTGCTCCGCGCCTATGGCCCCGGCAGATATGTCGACGCCCAGCCGATCTTCCTCTTCCCGCCGCAATGGATCTCGGACAATCATGCGCGGCTGGAGGAAGAGGCGGTCCATCATGTCGCCGGCTTTCCGGCCGACATGGTCGAGGCGCGCATCCTCGAAGCGCTGCGCTTCGACCTGATCGACCGGCTGGCGGCGGCGGCGCTCGACATGCCCGTGCTGCTGCTCGCCAGCGACGACGATGCGCTCGTCCCGCCCGGCTGTTCGCGGGCGCTTGCGCAAGTCATTCCACGGGCGCAACTTGTCCGGATGCCTTGGGGAGGGCACGCCTGCAACGTGACCGACCCGCCGGGCTTCGAGGCCCGGGTGCTCGCATTTCTGGGGAGCTAAATCATGGAAGTCGGCGTCTTCGTTCCCATCAACAACAATGGCTGGCTGATCAGCGAGAACGCGCCCCAGTACATGCCGAGCTTCGATCTCAACAAGGAGATCGCGCTGCGGGCCGAGAAGCACGGCCTGGATTTCCTGCTCTCGATGATCAAGCTGCGCGGCTTTGGCGGCAAGACCGAGTTCTGGGAATATGGGCTGGAGAGCTTCACGCTGATGGCCGGCCTTGCCGCCGTCACCGAGAAGATCAAGATCTATGCCACCTGCCCCACGCTGGTCATCCCGCCCGCCTTTGCCGCGCGCATGTGCAACACGATCGATTCGATCAGCCATGGCCGCTTCGGGCTCAACCTGATCACCGGCTGGCAGCGGCCCGAATACAGCCAGATGGGCCTGTGGCCGGGCGACGAGCATTTCCGCAACCGCTACCAGATGCTCGGCGAATATGCCCAGATCCTGCGCGAGCTGTGGGAGACCGGCCGCAGCGACCTGAAGGGCGAATATTACCAGATGGACGACTGCCTCGTCCGCCCCGTGCCCCAGGGCGAGATGAAGATCATCTGCGCCGGCTCGTCGGACGAGGGGCTCGCTTTCTCGGCCAGGTGGGCGGACTATGCCTTCTGCCTCGGCAAGGGCGTCAACACGCCGACCGCCTTCGCCTTCAACAACGAACGGCTCGCCGCCGCCACCGCCAGGACCGGGCGGGACGTGAAGGTGTTCGTGCTCGTCATGGTCATCGCCGACGAGACCGACGAGGCGGCCATGGCCAAGTGGAAGTCGTACAATGACGGCGTCGATATCGACGCGATCCGCTGGCTGATGGACCAGGGTGCGGCCGACAAGCACAACCCCACCACCAATGTCCGCCAGCTCGCCGCGCCGGAAGGGGCGGTGAACATCAACATGGGCACGCTGGTGGGCAGCTATGCGAGCATCGCGCGCATGCTCGACGAGATGGCGGCGGTGCCGAACACCGGCGGGGTGCTGCTCACCTTCGACGATTTCCTGGAGGGCGTCGAGAATTTCGGTACGCGCATCCAGCCGCTGATGCGGAGCCGCGCGGGGCGCTGAGCCGGAGGGGTGCAGCCTTTCCGATGCTCGATCGTTTCGGTGTCGGGCCAACGGGGATCTGACGTCCCCCAAAGCCGGAGAGCAAGCATGAAGAAGCTGACTTCCCTCGCCGCACTGGCGATTCTCCTCGCGCCGCCGCTCGCCGAAGCGCGGCAGCAACGTCCCGACGATCGTCAGGGCGACCGCCACGGCGATCGCCAGGGCGGCCGTCCCGGCGAGCGTCCGGGCCAGCCCGGTCAGCGCCCGCCCATGGGCGGCCCCGGCGGCCCCGGTGGCCCGGGACGCCCCAATCCGGGCCAGCCGGGCGTCCGCCCGCCGGGCCCCGGCCCGTCCCAGCCGGGGCGCCCCGGAGCGCGCCCGCCCGCGCCGCGCCCGCCGATCGCCCGCCCGCCCGCGCCGCGGCCCCCGATCGCGCGCCCGCCGCACCGGCCCGGCATCGGCCGTCCGCCCAGTTTCCGACCGATCCACCGGCCGCCCTTCGTCTATCCGCGCGGCTATCATTATCAGCGCTGGTCGATCGGCGGGCTGCTGCCGCTGCTCTTCCTGTCGAACAATTATTATTATGACGGCTGGTACGATCTTGGCCTGGGCGCGCCGCCTCCGGGCTATCGCTGGGTGCGCTACGGGCCGGACCTGCTGCTGGTGAACGTGCGGACCCGCCGCGTGGTCGACGTGATCTACGGCGCCTTCTACTGATCCGCGGCGGGGCGCGGTCCGGGCCCGGACCGCGTCCTGCCCGCTTCCCCGGGGGCCGATCGCCGGTCCGCGCCGATGCGGCACGGGCATCCCGGCGCGCGCGCTGATTTCAGGCCGGCGCGCGCTGATTTCAGGGAGAAGTGCTGGATGCCCCGTGAGGATTCGAACCTCAATTAACGGAGTCAGAGTCCGTGGTCTTACCTTTAGACGACGGGGCATCACGCGGCATCACGGCCGGCAGGCGGGGCGCAATAGGGCGGCTGCGCGGCGCTGTCAACGGGCCCCGCCTTGCCCCCGCCCCCGGTCTCCGCTAGCCTCGCTTTCAAGCACCGGCGGCGAAAAGCCGTGACGGAACAGAACATAAGCGAGTGATACGATGGGGGATGGCACCGCCAATATGCCCCGCGGCCGTGGCTCCGGAAAAATCCGGAGAGCTCCGCCGCCCATGGAGCGGCCGATGCGCGGCCGGCCGGGCGACGCGCGCCACTATGCGGCACTGGACCTCGGCACCAACAATTGCCGCCTGCTGATCGCGCGCCCACAGGGTTCGGGCTTCGCGGTGGTCGACGCCTTCTCGCGCATCGTCCGGCTGGGCGAGGGCCTGGCCACCAGCGGCCGGCTATCCGACGCGGCGATCGAGCGCACCATCGCGGCCCTGCGGATCTGCGCCGAGAAGCTGAAGCGCCGGCACGTGATCCTCGCCCGCTCGGTGGCGACCGAGGCATGCCGCCAGGCCTCGAACGGCGCCGAGTTCATCGAGCGCGTCTATCGCGAGACGGGCATCGCGCTCGACATCATCACCGCCGAGGAGGAGGCGCGGCTCGCCGTGCTGGGCTGTCATGCGCTGCTCGAGCCCGGCGACGGCCCCGCGCTGGTGTTCGACATCGGCGGCGGCTCGACCGAGCTGGTGCTGGTCGATTCGCGCGGCGAAGTGCCCCGCATCCTCGACTGGCACAGCGCGCGCTGGGGCGTGGTCTCGCTCACCGAGGCCTCGGGCGCCGCCGGAACCGCGGAGGAGCGCGCGGCGCTCTATGCGAGCATGCGCGCCCGGGTGGCCGAGAGCTTCGCCCCCTTCGCGCAGCGCCTGCGCACGCCGCGCGGCACGCGGCGCCTGCTCGGCACCTCGGGCACGGTCACCACGCTCGCCAGCGTGCATCTGGGCCTCGTCGCCTATGATCGTTCGGTGGTCGACGGGCTGATCGTCCCCGCCCCGGCGATGCGCGAGGTGAGCCAGCGGATCGCCGGGATGAGCATGGCCGAGCGCAGCCAGGTGCCGTGCATCGGCGCGGAACGGGCCGATCTCGTCGTCGCCGGCTGCGCTATCCTCGAGACGATTCTCGATCTATGGCCGGCCGAACGGCTGGGCATCGCCGATCGCGGCATCCGCGAGGGCATATTGCGCCGCCTGATCAACGGGAGAATCTTGTGACCTTGTCCGTTGACGGCACCAGCCCGCTCCCCCACCCGGCCACCCAACGGCAGTATCATATGGGTGGCCGGGTGGGGGGGCGGGCTGGTGCAGCAGGAATGAAGATATGAGCAGAGGCGGCGGACGCGGCCATACCCGCGTGCTGACGGCGCGAAAGCGCACCGCGCAGTCGACGCGCTGGCTCGAGCGCCAGCTCAACGATCCGTACGTCAAGCGCGCCAAGGCCGAGGGCTATCGCAGCCGCGCGGCCTATAAGCTGATCGAGCTGGACGAGAAGTTCGGCTTCCTGAAGGGCAAGAAGCGCGTGGTCGATCTCGGCATCGCGCCGGGCGGCTGGACCCAGGTGGTCCGCCGCCGGCTGCCCAAGGCGCCGGTGGTCGGCATCGACCTGCTGCCCGTCGATCCGATCGACGGCGCCGTGATCCTGCAGATGGACTTCATGGACGATGCCGCGCCCGACCGGCTGATCGAGGAACTGGGCGGCGCGCCCGATCTGATCGTGTCGGACATGGCGGCCAACACCGTCGGCCATCCGCAGACCGATGCGCTGCGCACCATGGGCCTGGTCGAGACCGCGCTCGACTTCGCGATCCAGGTGCTCGAGCCGGGCGGCGATTTCGTCGCCAAGGTGTTCGCCGGCGGCGCCGATTCGACGCTGGTGGCGGAAATGAAGCGCAACTTCGCCACGGTGAAGCACGCCAAGCCGCCGTCGAGCCGCAAGGGCTCGGTGGAGTGGTTCGTGGTGGCGCAGGGGTTCAAGGGGCGGGCGAAGGCGGAAGCGGGCGAAGCGTAACGGTCGCCGCCCGGCTGCGCGGCGCGGGCATGGCGGGGCTTGCCCGATCCCGTCGTCACCCCGGGCTTGTTCGACGACCCATCCCCCTGAGACAACTATCCCCCTGAGACAGGGGGCTCCCAATAGCCGTCATCCCCCATCCTTTCTCCGTCATCCCCGCGCAGGCGGGGATCCGGGGTAGCGCGGGACAGCGATGTCACCAGGCGGGCGCTCTCCGGAGTGCGCAGGACTTGCTGCGCGCGATCGGCCCCTGGCCCTGGATTCCCGCCTGTGCGGGGATGACGGAAGGGTATTTGTCGCGGCGGAGCAAGTGCCAGGACAAGGTGCTCCCGATAGCCGTCGTTCCGGCCTTGCGCCGGGATCCCGCTGCTTCCCGCGCGGGCGAGAAGCAGCGGGACCCCGGCTCAGGGCCGGGGTGACGAGGGAAGAATATGAGTCCCCAGCCTGGGGGCACGACTCAATCAGCAAACCCCGTCTCAATCGGCCAACCCCGTCATCCCGGCCTTGCGCCGGGATCCCGCTGCTTCTCGCGCGGGCGAGATCGCGGGGCCCCGGCTCAGGGCCGGGGTGACGAAGCAAGAATAGGAGTCCCCAACTCGGATCGAGTCTCGATCAACAGGCACGAATGCAGCCGGAACCCTGATCCGATCGCCAAAGCAAAAGGGCCGGAGTTGCCCCCGGCCCCTTGCGAAGTTCAGCGGATCGCCGGCTCAGCCGTCGTAGTCGCCGCCCAGATTCTGGTTGCGCGGCGGGGCGGCGGCGGTGAGGCGCAGCGCCTCGGCCGAAGCCGCGATCGAGCCCACTTCGTCCGGCGCTTCCTCGTCGTCGATCTGCACGCGCTGCAGGCTCGAGACCACTGCTTCCTCCAGGTGAGTCGGGCGGACCGTCTCTTCCGCGATCTCGCGCAGCGCGACGACCGGGTTCTTGTCGCGGTCGCGATCGATGGTCAGATCGGCGCCGCCCGAGATCTGGCGGGCGCGCTGCGCCGCGAACAGCACGAGATCGAAACGGTTGGGAACCTTGTCGACGCAATCTTCGACAGTGACGCGCGCCATCTACGCTTCCTTGAAAAACGGAGTGTCCGGGAAAGGCGGCGACATAGGGTCCGGCTGTGGAAAAGTCAAGAAAATGGGCTCCGTGCCCGCGCGGCGAACCGAATCGCGCGCGGCGCGTTGGGAACGCCATCGCAACGATGTCCGCGGAGGCCCCTTGGAAGCGCTCGCCCCTCTTGCCCCCGTGCCGATGGTCCCGCATCACCCGGCGATGCGCTTGACCCAGCCGAGCTACACCGTCGACGGCAACCGGCTGACGCTGCTGCCCGACGGGCCCGAGCGGCTGGAGGCGCTGCTCGACCTGATGCGCCGCGCCGAGCGGACGCTCCGGGTACTCTACTATATCTATGTCGACGATGCGGCCGGCGCGGCGGTGCGCCAGGCGCTGCTCGACGCGGCGGCGCGCGGCGTGAAGGTCAGCCTGATCGTCGACGGGCTCGGCAGCGAGCATGCCCAGAGCCATGGCTTCTTCGATCCGCTCCACGCGGCCGGAGTCGATGTGTGCCGCTTCGTGCCGCGCTGGGGGCGGCGCTATCTGCTCCGGAACCACCAGAAGCTCGCGCTCGCCGACGAGGCGCGGGTGATCGTCGGCGGGTTCAACATCGAGGACAGTTATTTCGGCACGATCGAGCAGGCCGCCTGGCGCGACCTGGGGCTGCTGATCGAGGGGCCGGCGGCGGGCCGGCTGGTCGGCTATTATGATGCGCTGTCGAACTGGGCCCGGCGGCCGCGCGGCAGCCTGCGCAGGCTGGCGAAGACGCTGCGCGCCTGGAGCGAGCCCGAAGGCGCCACGCGCTGGCTGCTTGGCGGCCCGATGCGGCGGCTCTCGCCCTGGGCGCGCGAAGTGAAGCGCGACATGGAGCGGGCGCAGTCGATCGATATCATGGCCGCCTATTTCGCGCCCAATCCGGCGATGCTCCGCCGGCTGGATCGCGCCGGCCTGCGCGGGCGGGTGCGGCTGATCCTGCCGTCCAGGCTCGATCACGGCGCCGCGATCTGGGCGGCGCGCTTCACTTATGCCGGGCTGCTCCGCAAGCGGGTGCAGATCTACGAATATCAGCCGACCAAGCTGCACGCGAAGCTGTTCCTGCTCGACGATGTGGTGAATATCGGCTCGGCGAATTTCGACATCCGCTCGATGTTCCTCAATCTCGAGCTGATGTTCCGCGTCGAGGATCCCGCCTTCGCCGCCTATGTCCGGGCCTTTGTCGATGGCGAGGTGGCATGTTCGGAGCGGATCACGCCCGAGCTCTACCGGGCGCGCACCGGCCCCTGGACCCGGATCAAGCAGGCCGCGGCCTATTTCGTGATGGCGGTGCTCGACTATAACGTCACGCGCCGGCTCAACTTCGGCCCGCGCGGGACGCGGCCGCAGGGCTAGGTCGAGAACGCATATTCCTCCTTCGTCACCCCGGCCTTGGGCCGGGGTCCCGCTGTCCCGCCAGCGCAAGAAGCAGCGGGATCCCGGCGCAAGGCCGGGATGACGGTGGAAAATCAAATACTTGTTTGGGTGCCCAACCTGATCCTTGCCAAGGTCAATCCTTGATCGTCTCCATCGCGACATAGGTCGAGGTGCTGGCGACATGGGGCAGGCTCGATATCTTCTCGCCCAGCACGATCCGGTAGCGGCGGATGTCGGCGGTGCGGACCTTCAGCAGATAGTCGAAATTGCTTGCGAGCATGTGGCATTCCTCCACCTCGGGGAGGCGCCGCACCGCCGCGTTGAATTCCTGCAGCGCCTTTTCGCGGGTGTCGGCCAGCTTCACTTCGGTGAAGGCGATATGGTCGAGGCCCAGCCGCGCGGGATCGACGATCGCGCGGAAGCCGCGGATCACACCGGCATCGGTCAGCCGCTTCAGCCGCACCTGGGCCGGGGTCTTGGACAGCCCCACCTGCCTGGCCAGCTCGGTCACCGTCATCCGGCCGTCCGCGGCCAGCGCGGCGACGATCTTGCGGTCGAACTCGTCCAATTCGACTGTCGCGGGGGGCTTCTTCATGGATTTCGCCTAGCAGATGGCTTGCAAATTGGCGATTCCGCCTGTGATTCGCCTCTCAAAAGTCTGATCGACCGAGGCAAGCGGCATATCATGGCGGGATGACCCAGCCTGCGCCCTTCGCTGCCTTCGCCCCGCCCGTCCGCGAGCCGACTCCGCTCCGCCGGGCGATCACCGCCGCCTATCGCCGCGACGAGCGCGCGGCGGTCGCGCCGCTGCTGGAGGCGGCGACGCTCGACGCCGCCACCCGCGCGGCGATCCGCGAGACGGCGACCGGGCTGGTCACCGGCCTGCGCGCGCGGCGGCGCGGCGGCGCGGTCGAATCGCTGGTGCAGGAATATGCGCTGTCGAGCGAGGAGGGCGTGGCGCTGATGTGCCTGGCCGAGGCGCTGCTCCGCATCCCCGACGATGCGACGCGCGACGCGCTGATCCGCGACAAGATCGCCGATGGCGACTGGCGGGCGCATCTCGGCGGCAAGTCGCTGTTCGTCAACGCGGCGACCTGGGCGCTGGTGGTGACGGGCAAGCTGGTCGACAGCGTCGACGATCGCGGGCTGGGCGCCGCGCTGATGCGCCTCGTCGCGCGTGCCGGCGAGCCGGTGATCCGCCGCGCGATCGATCTGGCGATGCGGATGATGGGCGAGCAGTTCGTCACCGGCGAGACGATCGCCGAGGCGCTCAAGCGCGCCCGCCACGAAGAGGCCAGGGGCTTCCGCTACAGCTACGACATGCTCGGCGAGGCGGCGACCACTGCGGCGGACGCCGAGCGCTATTATCGCGATTACGAGAATGCCATCCATGCGATCGGCACGGCGTCGAACGGGCGCGGCGTCTATGCCGGGCCGGGCATCTCGATCAAGCTCTCGGCGCTCCATCCGCGCTACGGCCGCGCCCAGGCGGACCGGGTGATGGGCGAGCTGCTCCCCCGGGTGAAGACGCTGGCGGTGCTGGCGCGGCGCTATGACATCGGCCTCAACATCGATGCCGAGGAAGCGGACCGGCTGGAGATCTCGCTGGACCTGCTGGAGAGCCTGGCGCTGGATCCCGATCTGGCCGGCTGGGACGGGCTGGGCTTCGTCGTCCAGGCCTATGGCAAGCGCTGCCCCTTCGTGATCGACTGGATCGTCGACCTGGCCGGGCGCGCCGGGCGGCGGATCATGGTCCGGCTGGTCAAGGGCGCCTATTGGGACGCGGAGATCAAGCGCGCCCAAGTCGACGGGCTGCGCGATTTTCCGGTCTATACCCGCAAGGCGCATACCGATGTGGCGTATATCGCCTGCGCGCGGAAGCTGCTGGCGGCGGGCGACCGGGTCTTCCCGCAATTCGCCACGCACAATGCCCAGACGCTGGCGACGATCTACCGGCTCGCCGGGCCGGACTTCGCGCTGGGCCAATATGAGTTCCAGTGCCTGCACGGCATGGGCGAGCCGCTCTACGAGCAGGTGGTGGGCGCGGCGAAGCTGGACCGGCCCTGCCGCATCTATGCGCCGGTCGGCACGCACGAGACGCTTCTGGCCTATCTTGTGCGCCGTTTGCTGGAAAATGGCGCCAACTCCTCCTTCGTGAATCGTATCGCGGATTCCGGAATTCCCGTTTCGGAGCTGGTCGCCGATCCGGTCGAGCAGGTGCGGGCGATGCCCGATCCGGGCGCGCATCACGACAGGATCGCGCTTCCCGCGGCGCTCTATCCGGACCGCCGCAATTCGGACGGCATCGACCTGAGCGACGAGGACGTGCTCGCCGCCTTGCGCGAAACGCTCCCGGCCAGCGCCGCGACCGAATGGCGCGCCGCGCCGGCGGATGGGCAGGGTGTGTCTCGCAAGGTTTTGAATCCAGCCGATAATCGGGACGAGGTTGGCCAGGTGATCGAGACCTCGCCAGCGGCGGCTGCCGCAGCCGTCGCGCGTGCCGCTGCTTCGGCCTGGCACGCCATGCCGGTCGCCGAGCGCGCCGCGATGCTCGAGCGCGCCGCCGATGCGATGCAGGCGCGGATGCCGCTGCTGCTCGGCCTGATCGTGCGCGAGGCGGGCAAGTCGCTGCCCAATGCAATTGCCGAGGTGCGTGAAGCAATTGATTTCCTTCGCTATTATGCGGCGCGCGCGCGGGCGACCTTCGGGCCGGCCCAGTTGCCGCTCGGGCCGGTGGTGTGCATCAGCCCGTGGAATTTCCCGTTGGCGATCTTCACTGGCCAGGTGGCGGCGGCGCTGGTGGCGGGCAATCCGGTGCTCGCCAAGCCGGCCGAGGAGACGCCGCTGATCGCCGCCCAGGCGGTGGCGCTGCTCCACGCGGCGGGGGTCCCGGCCGACGCGCTCCAGCTCGTGCCCGGCGACGGCGCGATCGGCGCGGCGCTGGTCGGCGCGGCCGAGACCGCGGGCGTGATGTTCACCGGCTCGACCGAGGTGGCCCGCCTTATCCAGCGCCAGCTCGCCGCCCGCCTTTCCCCCGCCGGCCGGCCGATTCCGCTCGTCGCCGAGACCGGCGGGCAGAATGCGATGATCGTCGATTCCTCGGCGCTTGCCGAGCAGGTCGTCGCCGACGTCATCGCCTCGGCGTTCGACAGTGCGGGCCAGCGCTGTTCGGCGCTCCGGATCCTGTGCCTGCAGGAAGAAGTCGCCGATCGCACGCTGGCGATGCTGAAGGGCGCGCTCAGGGAGCTGCGCATCGGCCGCACCGACGCGCTCAACGTCGATACCGGCCCGGTGATCACCGCCGAGGCGCGCGACACTATCGAGCGCCACGTCGCGACGATGCGCGCGCGGGGCCACCGCATCGAGCAGCAGGACCTGCCGGCCGCGACCGGGCATGGCACCTTCGTGCCGCCGACGATCATCGAGATCGGCGCGATCGCCGATGTCGAGCGCGAGGTGTTCGGCCCCGTGCTCCACGTGCTGCGCTATCGCCGCGACGATCTTCCGGTGCTGATCGATGCGATCAATGCCACCGGCTATGGCCTCACCTTCGGCCTGCACACCCGGCTCGACGAGACGGTTGCCGAAGTGACCGCGCGGGTGAAGGCGGGCAATCTCTATGTGAACCGCAACGTGATCGGCGCGATCGTCGGGGTGCAGCCCTTTGGCGGGCGGGGGCTCTCGGGCACCGGTCCCAAGGCAGGCGGGCCGCTCTATCTGGGCCGGCTGGTCGGCACGGCGCCGGTGGCGATCCAGCCCATGGGTGCGGCCGGGACGCCGCTGGCCGAATTCGCCGCCTGGCTCGACGCCCAGGGCGAAGTGCGGGCGGCCGAGGCGGCGCGGCGCTATGGCGCGGCCTCGGCCCTCGGCGTCGAGCGCGAGCTGCCGGGCCCGGTGGGTGAGCGCAACCTCTATGCGCTCCATCCGCGCGGCCGCATCCTGATGCGCCCGGTGACCGTGGCCGGCCTGTACGACCAGATGGCCGCGGTGCTGGCGACGGGCAACCGGGGCAGGCTCGACGGGATGGCGCTGCCCCATGGCCTGCCGCCCCGGGTCGCCGCCGCCTTCGCGCCGGATGCGGCGGAACCCCTCGCTGCGGCGCTGGTCGAGGGTGACGCCGTGCCGGTGGCCGAGGAACTGGCGGTGCTGGACGGCCCGATCGTGCCGCTGCTCGCCATGGGCGAGTCCGGCTATCCGATCGAGCTGCTGCTCGAGGAAGTGTCGATCTCGATCAACACCACCGCCGCCGGGGGCAATGCCAGCCTGATGACGATCGACTGATCCAGGCGCGCCGAAGCCCCGCGCGCGGCCAAGTCCTGCGCGCTCCGGAGAGCGCTCGCCCGGTGGCGTCGTTGTCCTGCGCTGCCCTGGATCGCCGCCTGCCCGGGGATGACGGGTTTGCCGATTGAATCTTGAGCCCGGGCGGCGCCATCCGGCGCTTGCCTCTCCGTCCGCCGCGCGGCATGGGGTGAGGCTCGGCCGGCAGGCAGGTTTCAGTTCCAGGACCAAGGGCATGAAGGACAAACTCATAGTGCTGATCGGCGGCGGCGGTTTCGTCGGCCGCTATGTCGCGCAGGAACTGCTCGCCGCCGGCGCGCGCCTGCGAATCGCCCAGCGCCGGCCGCGCGACGCCTGGTTCCTCAAGCCGCTGGGCGGCCTAGGCCAGACTCAGTTCGTCGCCGCCGACGTGACCCGGCCCGAGACGATCGCCGCCGCGGTCGCCGGTGCCGATGCGGTGGTCAACCTCGCGGGCGTGCTCAAGGGCGATTTCGACGGCGTGAATGCCGCGGGCGCCCAGACCGTCGCCGCCGCGGCCCGGGCGGCCGGCGTCGCCTCGCTCGTCCATTTCTCCGCGCTCGGCGCTGCTGACGATTCGGCGTCCGCCTATGGCCGCTCCAAGGCGGCGGGCGAGGCCGCGGTACGGCAGGCCTTTCCGGAAGCCGTGATCCTGCGTCCTTCCTTCGTCTTCGGGCGCGAGGACGCGTTCACCAACCGGTTCGCCGCGATGCTCGGCATGGGGCCGGTGGTGCCGGTGCTCCGCGCCGGGGTGCGCTTCCAGCCGGTCTATGTGGTCGACGTCGCCCGGGCGGTGGCCGCGGCGCTGGCCGCGCCGGAGAAGTCCGCGGGCCAGACCTATGCGCTGGCCGGACCCGACACGCTCACCATGGCGGGCCTGCTCCACTGGCTCGCCGGCGCGACCGGCCACCGGCCGGCCTTTGCCGAGCTGCCCGATCCGCTCGGCGCGCTGATCGCGATGCTGCCCGGCACGCCGATCACTCGCGACCAGTGGCGCATGCTGCTGGCGGACAATGTCGCCGGCGATGCGCCCGGGCTGGCGGCGCTCGGCATCGTGCCGACGCCGCTTGCCAGCGTCGCGCCGGCCTGGCTCGTCCGCTACCGTCGCAACGGCCGCTTCGCCAGGCTGGCCGCCTGACCGCCTTTCCGCGCCGCCGGCGCCTGGGAGCATATCAAGCATGAGCGAAACCCTGGTCGCGATCCTCCTCGGCATTGTCGAGGGGATCACCGAGTTCCTGCCGGTCTCCTCGACCGGCCATCTGATCCTCGCTTCCGAGCTGCTCGGCTATGACGCCGCCACCTGGGCGATGTTCAACGTCGTCATCCAGCTCGGCGCCATCCTGGCGGTGGTGGTGCTCTACTGGCGGACCTTCTGGGCGGTGGCCTCCGGCCTCCTCCGGATGAACCCGGTCTCGTGGCGTTTCACGCGCAACCTGCTCGTCGCCTTCGTCCCCGCCGCCGTGATCGGCCTTGCGCTCCATTCGAAGATCGAGGTGCTGCTCGGCGAGCCGATGGTGGTGGCCTGGGCGCTGGTGATCGGCGGCATCGCGATCCTCGTGATCGAGCGGCTGGTGAAGTCCGCCACGATCCATGGCATCGCGGAGATCCCGCTGGTCCGCGTGATCGGCATCGGCTTCATCCAGTGCATCGCGATGATTCCGGGCGTCAGCCGTTCGGGCGCGACGATCATGGGCGCGCTCAGCCTGGGCGTGGAACGCCGCACCGCCGCCGAGTTCAGCTTTTTCCTCGCCATCCCCACCATGCTGGGCGCCACGACGCTCGAGCTGCTCAAGAACCATGACGCGATCGCCTCGGCCCGGGTGGGTTGGGACGAGATCGCCATCGGCTTCGTCACGGCCTTCATCGTCGCGATCGTGGTGATCAAATGGTTTGTCGGTATCGTCTCGAAACATGGGTTCGCGCCCTTTGCCTGGTACCGAATCGTCGCCGGCATCGGGGCGATTGCCTGGCTCTCGATGCGATAAGGTCCGGATCGGCCATAAAAATACGCAAGAATATTTCAAATTTCCCCCGGCCGGGCGGAAAAACCTAATATAGGTCAGCTTTGCTGACTTTTATCGACTCGCTTGCGGCGTTAGCGCGGCCGCATGGCGGAAACGATGCTCAAATTCGTTGGAACGGCGCAGGCCTATCCGGGCAAGCGCGGGGCGGAACTGCGCGCGGAGGATTTCCGCGAGATCGCGGATCGCTATGCGGTGCCTACGGCCGAGGAGCAGGCGAGCCGCTGTTCGCAATGCGGCGTGCCCTATTGCTCGGTGCACTGCCCGCTCCACAATCACATCCCGGACTGGCTGCGGCTGACGGCGGAGGGGCGCCTCCGCGAAGCCTATGCGCTGTCGAACAGCACATCGACCATGCCCGAGATCTGCGGCCGAATCTGCCCGCAGGACCGGCTGTGCGAAGGCAATTGCGTCATCGAATTCTCCGGGCACGGCGCGGTCACCATCGGCGCGGTCGAGAAGTTCGTCACCGACACGGCCTGGGAAGAGGGCTGGGTCGAGCCGGTCGCGGTGGGGCCGGCGCGCGGCCAGTCGGTCGGCATCATCGGGGCCGGACCCGCGGGCCTCGCGGCGGCCGAATATCTGCGTGAATATGGCTATGAGGTGCATGTCTACGACCGGCATGATCGCGCCGGCGGGCTGCTCACCTATGGCATTCCGGGTTTCAAGCTGGAGAAGCACGTGGTCATGCGCCGCATCGAGCGGCTGGCGCAGGGCGGCATCACCTTCCACATGGATTTCGAGGTCGGGCGCGATGCCAGCCTCGACGCGCTGCGCAAGCAGCATGATTCGCTGCTGATCGCCACCGGCGTCTACAAGCCGCGCGGGATCCAGGCGCCGGGCGTCGGCGCGGCCGGCATCGTCGAGGCGCTCGATTACCTGACCGCTTCCAACCGCAAGGGCTTTGGCGACGCGGTTCCGGCCTTTGACGACGGCAGCCTCGATGCCAGGGGCAAGCATGTGGTGGTCGTCGGCGGCGGCGACACGGCGATGGACTGTGTGCGCACCGCCGTCCGCCAGGGCGCGGCGTCGGTGAAGTGCCTGTATCGTCGCGACCGGGCGAACATGCCCGGCTCGCAGCGCGAGACCGCCAATGCCGAGGAGGAGGGGGTCGAGTTCGTCTGGCTCTCGGCGCCGGAGGCTTTTGACGGCGGCGAGCGCGTCGCCGGCGTGCGCGCCACCCGCATGCGGCTGGGCGCGCCCGATGCCTCGGGCCGCCGCGCGCCCGAGCTCGATCCGGGCGGCGCTTTCCAGCTCCGGGCGGACCTGGTGATCAAGGCACTGGGCTTCGAGCCCGAGGACCTGCCGCGCCTGTTCGGCGCCGAGGAGCTGGGCGTCACGCGCTGGGGCACGTTGCGCACGGACGGGCGGACGATGATGACCAGCCTCGACGGTGTTTTCGCGGCGGGCGATATTGTCCGCGGCGCGAGTCTCGTCGTCTGGGCGATTCGCGATGGCCGTGACGTCGCGGCGCACATGCATGCCTGGATGCGCGCCCGCGCCGATGCGGCTCGGGCTGCTTGATAAGGTTGTCGATGCCCATGAAGCCGTTCCTGACCGCCCTTGCCCTGAGCGCCGCCGCGCTCGCCCCGGCGCCGGCTTTGGCCGCCGCGCCGGCCGCGGTCCCGGCCGCCGATACCGAGGTGCAGCGGCTCGTCGCGCTGCTGGCGCCGGACGATGCGATTACCCGTCTGGCCGGCAAGGCCTTCGACACCGGGATGGACCAGCGGATCGCCGCGGATCCCGAGCGCAAGGCAGCCTATGCCGCCGATCCGGCGATGCGCCAGGCAGTCGGCGGCCAACTGCGCACTCGGTTCACCTCGGTGATGGTCGCCGCGCTGCCCTCGCTGCGCACGGAGATCGAAACGATCCTGAGGACCATGTTGACTCCGGTCGAGGTGACCGACGCGCTCGCATTCTTCGGCAGCCCGACGGGCCAGAAGGTGCGCGCCGAGGCCTATGAGATGATGGGCAGCGCGCCGGGCCAGTCTCCGCAGGAGATGCAGCAGGCGGCGATCGCGTCGGTGATGGCGAAGATGACCGCGGAGGACTATCCCGCGCTGATGGCGTTCGCCGGCAGCACGGCGTCGCAGAAGATGGGCACGGTCAATCCCAGAATCTCGGCGGTGAGCCAGGCCTGGGCGGACAGGCTGATTGCGGCGAATCTCCCGAAGCTGAAGGCGCTGGAGGACAAGCTGGCGGCGGATTATCGCGCAAGGAAGGGTGGCAAGTGATGCGCCGGCCGCTCCTTGCCGCTTTCCTGCTGCTCGCCGGAATCGGTGCCGCCCGGGCGCAGTCGGTGTCGCAGCCCGCGCCGGCCGCACCGGCGCTCGGTCCGGTCGATCCCGCGCGCCTGGCGGTGGCCGATCGCCTGGTCACGAAGCTGCTGCCGGCCGGCATCTACAAGCAGCTGTTCGACAAGACCTTCAACGCGCTGATGGACAAGATCGTCGGCCAGGTGGGCGAGATGCCGATCGCCAAGCTCGCGCGGATGGGGGGTGTCACCGAGGCGCAGGCGAACGCGCTCGGCGCCGCCAAGATGCGCGAGGTCATGGAGATCTACGATCCGGCCTGGCAGGAGCGCCAGCGCCGCACGATGCAGGTCATGGCCGCCGGCATGGGCGACATCATGACCAGCGTCGAGCCGAAGGCGCGCGGCGCCCTCGCCAAAGCCTATGCCCGCGAGTTCAGTGCCGTCGAGCTCGAGGACCTCGATCGCTATTTCGCCACGCCGGCGGGCGCACACTATGCGTCGCGCTCGCTCCTCATCGCCATGGGGCCGGACATGATGGAAGCGATGAACGCGCTCATGCCCGAGTTGATGGAAGCGATGCCCGGCCTGGTCCAGAAGGCGCAAGCGGCGACTGCGGACCTGCCCGCGGTGCGCACCAAGGGCGACTTGTCGCCCGCAGAACGCAAGAAGCTCGCCGAACTGTTCGGCGTCGATCCCGAAACGCTCGAAGACGATGCGTCTTCGTCGACCGGCACGGAGTAGTTGAAATGAAGCTGGACGAACGCGAACGGCTCGCCCGCGAGGGCATGTACCGTCCCGAGTTCGAGGGAGACGCCTGTGGCGTCGGCCTGGTCGCCGCGACGGACGGCCAGCCCTCGCGTCGCGTCGTCCAGTCGGCGATCGACGCGCTGAAGGCGGTATGGCACCGCGGCGCGGTGGATGCCGACGGCAAGACCGGCGACGGCGCCGGCATCCATGTCGACCTGCCCGTGCGCTTCTTCGACGATGCGATCGCCGCGGGCGGCCACCGCGTGCTGCCGAACCGGCTGGCGGTGGGCATGGTCTTTCTGCCGCGCACCGATCTGGGCGCGCAGGAAGCTTGCCGCACCATCGTCGAGAGCGAGATCATCGAGGCGGGCTACACCATCTATGGCTGGCGCCAGGTGCCGGTCGACGTCTCCGTCATCGGCATGAAGGCGCAGGCGACGCGTCCCGAGATCGAGCAGATCATGATCGCGGGGCCCCTCCCTGGCGCGATGGACGCCGCCGAGTTCGAGAAGGAGCTCTATCTCGTCCGCCGCCGGATCGAGAAGCGCGTGATCGCCGCCCAGATCAACGGCTTCTACATCTGCTCGCTGTCGACGCGCTCGATCATCTACAAGGGCCTGTTCCTCGCCGAGAGCCTGTCGGACTTCTATCCGGACCTTCGCGACGAGCGTTTCACGAGCCGGGTAGCCATTTTCCACCAGCGCTACTCGACCAACACCTTCCCGCAATGGTGGCTGGCCCAGCCGTTCCGCTGCCTCGCCCATAACGGCGAGATCAACACGATCCGCGGCAACAAGAACTGGATGCTCAGCCATGAGATCAAGATGGCGAGCATTGCCTTTGGGGAACGCTCGGAAGACATCAAGCCGGTGATCCCGGCCGGTGCGTCGGATACCGCGGCGCTCGACGCGGTATTCGAGGCGATCTGCCGCTCGGGGAGGGACGCGCCCACTGCCAAGCTGATGCTGGTGCCCGAGGCATGGGACGAGCACACGCCCGCCAGGCATCTCGAGATGTACAAATATCTCGCCTCGGTGATGGAGCCCTGGGACGGGCCCGCCGCGCTGGCGATGACCGATGGGCGCTGGGCGGTGGCGGGCGTCGACCGCAACGCGCTGCGCCCGTTGCGCTACACCCAGACCTCGGACGGCCTGCTGATCGTCGGTTCCGAGACCGGCATGGTCCAGATTCCCGAATCGACCGTGATCGCCAAGGGGCGGATGGGCCCGGGCCAGATGATCGCGGTCGACCTGGATCAGGGCGTGCTGCTCTGTGACCGCGCGATCAAGGACAGGATCGCCGGCGAGCATGACTATGCCGCCATGATCGGCGAGTTCATCACCGTGGGCGACCTGCCCGAGCCCGAGGTGGCGCCGCTCCGCTTCGAGCGTGCCGAGCTCACCCGCCGCCAGGTCGCGGCGGGGCAGACGCTCGAGGACATGGAGCTGATCCTTGCCCCGATGGTCGAGACGGCCAAGGAAGCGGTCGGCTCGATGGGGGACGACACGCCGCTGGCGGTGATCTCGGACAAGCCTCGCCTGATCAGCCAGTTCTTCCGCCAGAATTTCAGCCAGGTCACCAACCCGCCGATCGACTCGTTGCGCGAGCGCCAGGTGATGACGCTCAAGACGCGCTTCGGGAACCTCGCCAACATCCTCGATACCGAGGGCGGCGGCTCGAAGGTGCTGGTGCTCGACAGCCCGGTGCTGACGAATGGCGATTGGGAGCGGCTGCGCGCGCATTTCGGCGACCAGTGCGCCGAGATCGACTGCACCTTCCCCGCCGGGGACGATCCCGACGACCTGCGCGAAGCGATCCGCCGCATCCGCTACGAGGCGGAGCAGGCGGTCCGCGCCGGTTGCACCGAGCTGTTCCTGACCGACGAGCATGTCGCGGAGGGCCGGGCCGCCATTGCCGGCGTACTCGCCGCGGCGGCGGTGCACACCCATCTCGTCCGCCGGGGCCTGCGCAGCTACGCGTCGGTCAACGTCCGCAGCGCCGAATGTCTCGACACGCACTATTACGCGGTGCTGATCGGCGTCGGCGCGACCACGGTGAACGCCTATCTGACCGAGGCCTCGATCGCCGATCGCCATGGCCGCGGCCTGTTCGGCGACATCGCGCTGGAAGAGTGCCTGAAGCGCCACCGCAAGGCGATCGACGAGGGCCTGCTCAAGATCATGTCGAAGATGGGGATCGCGGTGATCTCCTCCTATCGCGGTGGCTATAATTTCGAGGCGGTCGGCCTCAGCCGCGCGCTGGTCAACGACCTGTTCCCCGGCATGCCCGCCAAGATCTCGGGCGAGGGCTATGCCTCGCTCCATCTTTCGGCGATGCTTCGCCACCAGGCGGGCTATGATCGCGGCGTCGCGACGCTGCCGATCGGCGGCTTCTATCGCCAGCGCCACGGCGGCGAGACCCATGCCTATTCGGCCCAGCTGATGCACCTGCTGCAAACGGCGGTGTCGACCGACAGCTATTCGTCCTACCTGGCCTTCGCACGCGGCGTGCGCGACCTGCCCCCGGTCTATCTGCGCGACCTGCTCGAATTCAACTTCCCGAGCGAAGGCGTGCAGATCGATCAGGTCGAGGCGATCACCGAGATCCGCAAGCGCTTCGTCACGCCCGGCATGTCGCTCGGCGCGCTCTCCCCGGAGGCGCACGAGACGCTGGCGATCGCGATGAACCGCATCGGCGCCAAGGCCGTGTCGGGCGAAGGCGGCGAGGACAAGAATCGCTACACCCCGTACGAGAATGGCGACAATGCCAATTCGACGATCAAGCAGATCGCTTCGGGCCGGTTCGGCGTCACCGCCGAATATCTCAACGCCTGCGACGAGATCGAAATCAAGGTCGCCCAGGGTGCCAAGCCCGGCGAGGGCGGCCAGCTGCCCGGCTTCAAGGTCACCGAGTTCATCGCGAAGCTCAGGCATGCGACGCCCGGGGTGACGCTCATCAGCCCGCCGCCGCACCACGACATCTATTCGATCGAGGATCTGGCGCAGCTCATCTACGATCTGAAGATGATCAACCCGCGCGCCCGGGTGTGCGTGAAGCTGGTCAGCTCGGCCGGCATCGGCACCGTGGCGGCGGGCGTCGCCAAGGCGCATGCGGACGTGATCCTGGTCGCCGGCCATGTCGGCGGCACCGGCGCTTCGCCCCAGACCTCGGTCAAGTACGCCGGCACGCCCTGGGAAATGGGCCTGACCGAAGTGAACCAGACCCTCACGCTCAACGGCCTGCGCGGCCGAGTGAAGCTGCGTACCGATGGCGGCCTGAAGACCGGGCGCGACATCGTGATCGCGGCGATCCTGGGCGCCGAGGAGTTCGGCATCGGCACGCTGAGCCTGGTGGCGATGGGCTGTATCATGGTCCGCCAGTGCCATTCGAACACTTGCCCGGTCGGCGTCTGCACCCAGGACGAGAAGCTGCGCCAGAAGTTCGTCGGCACGCCCGAGAAGGTGATCAACCTGATGACCTTCATCGCCGAGGAGGTTCGCGAGATCCTGGCGCGGCTCGGGTTCAAGAGCCTCGATGAAGTGATCGGCCGCACCGAGCTGCTTCGCCAGGTCAGCCGCGGTGCCGAGCATCTCGACGATCTCGATCTCAACCCGATCCTCGCCAAGGTCGATGCCGACGATGCCGAGCGCCGCTTCAGCCTGTCGACCTTCCGCAACGAAGTGCCCGACAGCCTTGATGCGCAGATGATCAAGGATGCCGCCCCGGTCTTTGCGCGGCGCGAGAAGATGCAGCTCACCTATAATGTGCGGAACACGCATCGCGCGGTGGGCACGCGGCTCTCCTCCGAGATCACGCGCCGCTTCGGCATGTCGGCGCTCGCCGACGGGCATGTCCATGTCCGGCTGCGCGGTTCGGCGGGCCAGTCGCTCGGCGCCTTTCTGTGCAAGGGCGTCACGCTCGAAGTGTTCGGCGACAGCAACGACTATGTCGGCAAGGGCCTGTCGGGCGGCACCATCGTGGTGCGCCCGCTGGTCAGCTCGCCGATCGAATCGTGGAAGAACACGATCATCGGCAACACCGTGCTCTACGGCGCCACGTCGGGCCGGCTGTTCGCCGCGGGCCAGGCGGGCGAGCGCTTCGCGGTGCGCAATTCGGGCGCCGAAGTGGTGGTCGAGGGCTGCGGCGCGAACGGCTGCGAATATATGACCGGCGGCACCGCGGTGCTGCTCGGCGAGGTGGGCATGAACTTCGGCGCGGGCATGACCGGCGGCATGGCCTTCGTCTATGACGCGGACGGCAGCTTCGCGCAGCACGCCAATCCGGAGAGCATCGTCTGGCAGCGCCTCGCCTCGGCGCATTGGGAAGCGAAGCTGCGCGAGCTGGTCGAGGCGCATGTCGCCGCGACCGACAGCAAATGGGCGGCCGGCCTGCTCGAGGACTGGGACCGTGCGCTCGGTTCCTTCTGGCAGGTGGTGCCTCGCGAAATGCTGAGCCGCCTGCCCCAGCCGCTCAACGACGATGCGCTGGAAGCGGTGGCGGCGGAATGAGGCACCGGCCCGGCTCCTCCCGCTCTTCCTGAGGGAATATCGGCGGGCGGGGCCGGGCACCGATCCTCCGCGCGGGCGGCCGGCTCGGCCGTCGGCTTGCCCGGGAATCCCCGCCTCCGTCGGCGTGCGAAGCGGTTCTGCGCCGGTTCGGGCCTGGAGGCTGGATCGGGCCGATACGCCGCGAGGCCGATAGCGGCGGCCTGCCCGGATGGACATCGGCGGCGGGACCTATCGACAGGTTGAGGCCACACAGGCTTTTGCACTGTCGCGCAAACGCGGTATCGCAGAAGGCACGATGGATCTCTACCTCCCGATCGCCAACCTGTCGGTCAACGCGCTCGTCATCGTGGCGCTCGGGTTCGGCGTCGGCCTGCTCTCGGGCATGTTCGGCGTCGGCGGCGGGTTCCTCACCACGCCGCTGCTGATCTTCTACGGCATCCCGCCGACGGTCGCCGCCGCATCGGCGGCCAGCCAGGTTACCGGCGCCAGCGTCTCGGGTGTGCTCGCGCATTTCCGCCGGGGCGGCGTGGACATCCATATGGGCGTGGTGCTGGTGGTGGGGGGCGTGATCGGCAGCATCGCCGGGGCCGCATTGTTCACGCTGCTGCAGAAGAGCGGCCAGATCGATGTGGTGATCGGGATGCTCTATGTGCTGATGCTCGGCTCGATCGGCGGGCTGATGCTGCACGAATCGGTCCAGGCGATCCGGGTGACCCGCGGTGCCCGTCCGCCCCGCCCGCGCAAGCGCCGCCACCATCCGCTCGTCGCGATGCTGCCCCTGCGCTGGCGCTTCTACGCCTCGGGGCTCTATATCTCGCCGCTGGCACCGTTGCTGCTCGGCTTCTTCACCGGCATCCTCACCGTGCTGCTCGGCGTGGGCGGCGGCTTCATCCTGGTGCCGGCGATGCTTTATCTGCTCGGCATGGGCACGCAGGTCGTGGTCGGCACCTCGCTGTTCCAGATCCTGTTCGTCACCGCGGCCGCCACCATGGTCCATGCCACCACCACCAAGGCGGTGGACATCGTCCTCGCCGCCCTGCTCCTGCTCGGCTCGGTGATCGGCGCGCAGATGGGCGCGCGTTTCGCGATGCAGGTGAAGCCGGAATATCTGCGCCTCATCCTGGCGGTGATCGTGCTGCTCGTCGCGGTGCGCATGCTGCTCGGGCTCGCCTGGCAACCCGATGAGATCTATTCGGTGGAGCTGCTGTGAGAAGGGCGCTTCTCCTGCTCCTCGCGCCGTTGCTGATGGGGCAGGCCAAGCCGGTGCTCGTCCCCGACGTTTCGCAGCGCGACATCGAGATCGCCTATTCCTTCACCGGCGCCGAGCTGCTGCTGTTCGGCGCGATCCTCTATCCCGGCGGCCGCGCGCCCGAGCGGGGCGAGAAGCCCGCGGACATCGTCGTGGTGGTGAAGGGCCCCACCCAATCCGTGCAGGTGCGCGAGAAGGAGCAGGTGGCGGGCATCTGGGTCAACGCCCAGCGGATGCGCTATCGCTCGGCACCGAGCTTCTACGCCATCGCCTCGTCCAAGCCGATCGAGCGGATCGTCGACGAGCGCACGCGCGCCATCTACGAGCTGGGCGTCGAGAGCCTGCAGCTTTCGCCTGCTTCGGGCGCGGCGCCCGAGGTGCAGACGCGCTTCGACAAGGGGCTGGAGGATCTGCGCACCCGGGCCGGCCTCTATTATGAAGCGCCGGGAGCGGTGGAGATCACCGATGGCGTGCTCTATCGCGCCCGGCTCGCCATTCCGGCGCGCGTGCCGGTCGGCAAGTTCACCGCCGAGACCTTTCTGATTCGCGACGGCCGCGTCCTCGCCGCCGCCGTCCGGGGAATCGAGATCCGCAAATCAGGCTTCGAGCGCTTCGTCGCGCATTCGGCCGAACATTATTCGATCCTCTACGGCATCCTTGCCGTCGCCCTTTCCATTCTCTTCGGATGGGGGGCGGGAGCGGTGTGGAAGCGCTTCTGAAGGTTTCGGGACTCACCCAATATTTACCTCCCCGCGCGCATATTCGGGCGTGTTGACGGGGAGTAGCCGATGGACGGCCAGTTTGGCGCGCGCGGGTTCGAAGGTGCGGCGCCGGTTTCATCTTCCGGGGGCCTGCCCTCGCATGCGCCGGTCGAGCCGATCGGCGCGGTGCTCGAGATCGCCGGCTCGTCGAGCCAGGTGCTGCTCGATCCGGAGGCGCTGAACGCGCTTGGCGGCAGTCCCGATTCCACCGTCGCCAATGCCGGCCAGGTCGGCAGCCAGGTCAAGGTGCGCGTCGGCGCGACCTGGCTCATCGCCAATGTCCGCTCGCTCAAGCTCCAGGGCGAGCATATCGCCGCCTATATCGACTTTCTCGGCGAGGGCGACGAGGAGCGGCTGACCGGCAAGCTCTACAAGTTCCGCCGCGGCGTGACTCGCTATCCCACGCCCGGCGCACCGGTCTTCCCGGTGTCGACCGCGGACCTCAAGCAGATCTATGCCGCCGAGGATCGCGCCCATATCGAGATCGGCACCGTCTATCCGACGCGTGACATCCGCGCGGCGCTCTATGTCGATTCGATGCTCGGCAAGCATTTCGCGCTGCTCGGCTCGACCGGCACCGGCAAGTCGACCGCGACGGCGCTGATCCTGCACCGCATCTGCGAGATGGCGCCGCAAAGCCATGTGGTGATGATCGATCCGCACGGCGAATATGCCAGCGCCTTCAAGACGACGGGCGCGCTCTACGATGTCGGCAACCTGCAGATGCCGTACTGGCTGATGAACTTCGAGGAGCATTGCGAAGTGTTCCTCACCACCTCCGGCTCGGACCGGCAGGTGGATGCGGACATCCTCGCCAAATGCGTGCTCGCCGCCAAGCAGAAGAACCGGCTGGCGGCCGAGATCGGCAAGCTGACCGTCGACGCGCCGATCCCCTATCTCCTGTCGGACCTGACTCAGATCCTGCAGCTCGAAATGGGCAAGATGGACAAGGCGACCGACACCGCGCCCTATCTGCGCATCCGCTCCAAGATCGACGAGATCAAGGGCGACCCGCGCTATGCCTTCATGTTCTCGGGCATGCTGGTGGCGGACACGATGGCGGGTTTCCTCGCCCGGGTCTTCCGCCTGCCGGGCGACGGCAAGCCGATCTCGATCATCGACGTGTCGGGCGTGCCCAGCGAGATCACGTCCGTGGTCGTAGCAGTGCTCAGTCGCATGGTGTTCGACTTCGCGATCTGGTCGCGCGGCGAGAGCAAGCGGCCGATCCTGCTCGTCTGCGAGGAGGCGCACCGCTATGTCCCCAATGAGCGCAATGCCGATGGCTCCTCGGTCGGCCGGATCCTCAGCCGGATCGCCAAGGAAGGCCGCAAATACGGCGTGTCGCTGGGCCTGATCACCCAGCGCCCGTCCGATCTGGCGGAAGGCGTGCTCTCCCAGTGCGGCACGATCCTGTCGATGCGCCTCAACAACGAGCGCGACCAGGCCTTTGTCCGGGCGGCGATGCCGGAAGGCGCGCGCGGTTTCCTCGATTCGATTCCCGCGCTGCGGAACCGCGAGTGCATCGCGGTGGGCGAAGGCGTGGCGACGCCGATCCGCCTGCTCTTCGATACGCTCGACGATGCCAAGCGGCCGGCATCGGACGATCCGCTCTTCTCCGAGCTGTGGCGCGACACCGGCGGCGAGGAGCAGATCCTCGAGCGCACGATCCGCCGCTGGCGCGCGCAAGGCAAGTGACGGCCGCCCGCGCGGGCCAAGCCTTCAGAAATCGGCACCGAGCGTGAGCGCCAGGCCCGAACCGGGCCGCGCCTCGCCCGCCACGCGCTGGCGCCAGTCGAGCGCGAGGCGCAGGTTGCGCACGGCAAGCGTGGCCGAGGGGCCGATATCGAGCCGCTGCGCATCGCGCTGCGCCGCCCCCCACGCGCCGGCACCAAGGGCGAAGCGCACCGGCCCCCCCGCGCCGATCGCGCGGGTGCCCCGCGCGGCGCCGTCGGCATAGGGATCGGCGCGCCGCCGCAGCACCGCACCCGCCTGGCCATAGGCTTCGAGCCGGAAGCCTTGCCATTCCGCGTCGATCCCGGCGATCGTTCCCAGCCCGATGCCGCCGGGATTGCCGTCGAGCCCGAAGCGGCGCTCGACGACCAGCCGGACGGGCGCCCTGGTCGGCTGCCACTCCAGTCCGAGCGCAGCCTCCCGGCCCTTGCCCCGCAGCGGCGCGGTGACGCGGCCATAGGCGGCGATGCGGTCGCGCGGCAAGACTCGCCATGCGGCCCGCGCGCCGGCCTGGCCGCCGCCGATCTGCCCGCCGGGTGCCGCGCCCATGCCACCCTCGCCGCGCGCGACCATCCACAGGCTCAGCGACCAGCGGTCCGGCAGCGGGTCGAGCCGCTCGGGTGCCCCGGACGCGGGAGGCCCGGGCGCGGGAGCCCCGGGCACCGGTTGCGCCAGCCGGAGCACCGGCGAAACCGCGCCATATTGGGCGAGCGCCATCAGGGCGAGCTGCACCCGGGGATGTTCCTCGCCCAGCGGCGCCTGATAGCCGGGCGGCGGCTGCGCCCTCCCCGAAGGCGGGCGTTCTCGGCGGATCGGCGCGGGCAACGGCAAGGGAGGCGGCGCGACGGCCCCCGTCACGGCGACCGGCCGGGCGGCGGCGCGCGGCGGCACCGCTTCGATCGCGGCCGGAAGCGATCCGGCCCGTGGCCATAGCAGCGCCGCGCGCGCGCCGACCCAGGCGATGGTCACCATCGCGAGGAAACGGAGCGGCCGTCCGCGCCCGCGCATCAACTGCCCGCCGGGCGGAGATCGGGAAACCGGTGCGCGGTCTTGTCCCAGCGCGGGGGGCTGCCCCGAAGCATATCGACATAGGCGACCAGCGCGCGCCGGGCCGCCAGCAGCGCGACCGTGTTGCTCGAGAATATGCGGGGGACGGACCACAGCGCCTCGCGCCAGCCATAGGCGCGGCCGACGAACGCCGCACGCACCGCGAGCCGCCAGGCGAGCAGCCCGAGATTCGCCAGGAGCAGCCCGCGCATCAGTGCGGACGGCATTGCGGGGTCGGTGCCCGCCAGCAGATGCGCGCCCAGGGAAAGCGCCCAGGCGAGGATCGAGAGATAGGCCAGGGCGAGCACCGGGATCTCCAGCGTCGCGCGCCGATCGCGCATCCGCATCCAATTGTCCCCGATCCGCCGCCATCCGCCCCAGCCGGTCCGGTCCCAGCCCGCGAGCGCGATGCCGATCATCCAGCGCGCCTTTTGCCGCACGGCTGCGTCGAGCGTGTCGGGGAAATAGGCGCGCACCGCCACCGGCGGGCCGCCCGGCGCCTCGGCGACGCGCATCAGCTGCGCCGGCATGCCCATGGTCGCGATGGCGAGGCCGAGCTCGTAATCCTCGACCAGGCTGTCGGCATCGAACGGCGTGCCGCCCCGCATCGCCGCCAGCCGCGCCAGCACCGCCCGCCGGATCGCGCAGCCGACTCCGGCAAAGGGCAGGCCCGCGCCCACTGCCTGGCGAACCACCAGCGCCCGGCCATGGGCTTCGGCGAACTCGTCGAGATAATGGCCGGCGAAGAAGCGCGAATGCGTGTGCGCGAGCGGCAGCACCGGCAGCTGGACGGCGGCATGATCGATCAGCCCGTGCGCATAGACGCGCAGCTCGAGCGGATGCACGACGTCCTCGGCATCGTGCAGCGCCACGGCGCTGGCGAGGAAGCCTTCCGCCGCCTCGTCGCGCAGCAGCGCCCGCCACAGCGTGTTGAGGCAGTCCGCCTTGGTCGAGGGGCCGGGCGCCGCGCCGATCACCAGCCGTACCCGCGCGTCCGCTCGCGCCACCTCCGCCACGGCCGCGATCGTCGCGGGATCGTTGGGATAGGTGCCGACATAGATCCGGTAGTCGGGATGATCGAAGCGCTCCAGCGCGGTGCGCAGCATCCTGCCGATCACTTCGGATTCGTCCCAGGCGGGCACGAACACCATGATGCGCCCCGCCGGCACCGGCCCGGCCAGCGCGGGCGCCGGCCGCCGCCGGCCGCGCAGCCGCCGCGCCAGATAGATCAGGTCGACGAGCAGGTCGTCGATTCCGCCGACGACGAACCACAAGGCGGCGAACAGAGTCATCTCGCGCGTGATCGCGTCGACCCAGAGGATCGCTCCTTCCCCCAACGCTGCCCCCATTCCCCCGATTCGGAGATGGAACTAAACCGTGCCGCTCTCGGAACGATCAAGCCGATTGGTGCATTTCCCTCCGAAACGGAGACGGTTAATTCGTCGCTGGACTCGCAGTGGTGCCCGGCTATCGTGCCCATCGCTGCCCGAGGGGGAGGTTGTCGATGAAGCTCGTTGCCCGGCTTGGCGTATTGGCTCTGGTCCTGGCGCCCATCGGGGCCGTCACTGCGTTCGGCGACAACAGCCCGCAGGTCGAGATGGCGACGCCCGGTGTCGGCGACGGGGCGATCGAGCGCTTCACCGCCCGCTTCAACGTGGCGATGGTCCCGCTGGGCGACCCCCGGGCCGAATCGCCGTTCAAGGTCGATTGCCCGGTCGGCGGGCAGGGCCGCTGGGTCGATCAGCAGACCTTCGTCCATGAATTCACCGGCCCGCTTCCCGGCGGCGTTACCTGCAAGTTCACCCTGCGCGACGGGCTCAAGAGCCTGTCGGGCTATGCGCTGCAGGGCCAGAAGGAGTTCACTGTCGATTCGGGCGGCCCGATCGCCCGCGCGGTGCTGCCCAATCGCTATGGCAGCGAGATCGAGGAGGATCAGGTCTTCGTCGTCGCGGCGAACCTGGCGCCCGATCCCGCCTCGGTCGGCGCCAATGCCTATTGCGCGGTCGACGGCCTGGGCGAGAAGATCCCGGTCGACGTGCTTCCGCCCGACGTGGCGCCCAAGCTGCTCGCCGATCTCGGCACCGATCGTTGGGAAGTGCGCAGCTTCCTGGGCGAGGCCGGCCTGCCCCAGGCGCTGCCCGAAAAGCCGGAGGACCGGGTCAAGTCGCTCGCCAGCGTCGTCGCGGTGAAGTGCCGCCGCCCGCTGCCGGCGGGCCGCGACATGGCGCTGGTCTGGGGCAAGGACATCAAGAGCGCCTCGGGCCGTGCCGCCGGCACCGACCAGCGCTTCGACTTCACCGTCCGCAAGGAATTCAGCGCCCGCTTCGAATGCTCGCGCGTCAATCCCCAGGCCGGGTGCAGCCCCGTGCAGGACGCCTGGGTGCGCTTCTCCGCGCCGATTCCCAGGGCCCAGGCCGAAGCGGTGCGCATCCGCACGGCCGACGGCAAGGAGCTGGCGCCGGTCTTTGGCGACGACGACAAGAACAAGGCGGCGGTCGCCGACCTGAAGTTCAAGGCGCCGCTCCCCGCCGAGACCACGGCCAGGCTGATCCTCCCCGCCGATGTGAAGGACGAGAGCGGCCGCAAGCTCGCCAATGCGGAACGCTTCCCGCTCGACGTCAAGTTCGATGCGCCGCCGCCGCTGGTGAAGTTCGCCGGCAATTTCGGCATCCTCGAAGCGAAGGAAGGCGGCGTCCTCCCGGTCTCGGTCCGCAACGTTGAGCCGGAGCTGCAGGGCAGCCAGATGACCGTCACCGGCCAGAGCCTCAAGGTCGAGGGCGGCGATGGCGAGATCGCCAAATGGTTCCGCGCGCTGGCCGATGCGGCCGAGGACAAGTCGGATGAAGTGAAGCGCGGCAAGGAGACCGTGCGGATCAACCAGACCGGCGCGAAGCCGCTATTGACCTCCGTCACCGGCAAGCCGCTGAAGATCGGCCTGCCCGGCAAGGGCAAGGATTTCGAAGTGGTCGGCATCCCGCTCGGCCAGCCCGGCTTCTACATCGTCGAGCTCGCCAGCCCGCGGCTCGGCGAGGCGCTGCTCGGCCGCAAGGCGCCGCGCTATGTCGCGACCGGCGCGCTCGTCACCAATATGAGCGTCCATTTCAAATGGGGCCGCGACCAGTCGCTGGTCTGGGTGACGGCGCTCGACAGCGGCCAGGGCGTGGGCGAGGCGGAAGTACGGGTGACCGACGCATGCACCGGCCAGCTGCTTGCCAAGGGCAAGACCGATGCTTCGGGCCGCCTCGGCGTTCCCGCCGGCCTGCCCGAGCCCCAGACCTATACGAGCTGCGACCATGGCAGCAACGACGTGCTGATGATCTCGGCGCGCAAGGCCGATGATTTCAGCTTCACGCTCACGCAATGGGGCGACGGCATCCGCCCGTTCGATTTCGACCTGAACTATGGCTGGTCGGCCCCCGAGCAGAAGTTCCACACCGTGTTCGACCGCGCGCTCGTCCGCCAGGGCGAGACGATCCACATGAAGCACATCGTCCGCCAGCCGATCGCCAAGGGCTTCGCGCCCTCGCCGGCCTTTGGCGGCACGCTGCGCCTCAGCCATCGCGGCTCGGACACGCAATATGACCTGCCGCTCGCCATCGACGCGAACGGTGCCGGCGAGACGGAATGGACCGCTCCCCAGGGCGCCAAGATGGGCGACTACGACCTCACCGTCCTGGTCAAGGACGCGGAGGGCAAGGAGAAGACGCTCTGGACCGGCCAGTCGTTCAAGGTCGACGAATATAAGCTGCCGACGATGAAGGCTTCGGTCGCCGGGCCCAAGGATGCCGCGGTGCGGCCGAGCGCGCTGCCGCTCGACCTGTTCGTCGGCTATCTCTCCGGCGGCGGCGCGGCGAACCTGCCGGTCGAGACGCGCATCGGCTATTTCGCCGACTTCAAGACTCCCGACGGCTATGACGGCTACAGTTTTGGCGGCCGTGCGATGGCCGAGGGCACCAAGCCGATGGACGGCGACGGCGAGGACGAGCAGGTCCAGCTGCCGCCGACCCAGACGCTGCCCGCCACGCTGGGCGCCGACGGCACCGCCCGGATCAACGCCGAGGTGCCGCAGACGCTCGAGCAGAACACCACGATGCTGGTCGAGATGGACTATCAGGATGCCAACGGCCAGATCCTGACCTCGTCGCGGCGCATCCCGATCTTCACCTCGGGCGTGCAGCTGGGGATCAAGAGCGACGGCTGGCTGATGAAGCAGGACGATCTGCGCCTGCGCTTCGTCGCGCTCGACACCGCGGGCAAGCCGCTCGCCAACCAGGCGGTCTCGGTCGAGCTCTACAGCCGCCAGATCCTCACGGCCCGGCGCCGGCTGATCGGCGGCTTCTATGCCTATGACAACCAGATGAAGACGGCCAAGCTGTCGGCCACCTGCTCCGCGACTACCGATGCGCAGGGGCTGGCGAGCTGCCAGCTCAACCCGGGCATATCGGGCGAAGTCTATGCGGTGGCGACCACCAAGGACGCCAATGGCAATGTCGCCCGCGCGACCAAGTCGGTCTGGCTGGTCGGCGACGACGACTGGTGGTTCGGCGGCGACAATGGCGACCGCATGGACGTGATCCCCGAGAAGCTGGAATACAAGGCGGGCGAGACTGCGAAGTTCCAGGTGCGCATGCCCTTCCGCGAGGCGACCGCGCTGGTCACGGTCGAGCGCGAAGGCGTGCTCTCCAGCTTCGTCGTCGGCCTCACCGGCAAGGACCCGGTGATCGAAGTGCCGATGCCGGGCGATTATGCGCCGGACGTGTTCGTCTCGGTCATGGCGGTGCGCGGGCGCGTGTCCGGCTGGCAGAACTGGCGCTCGAACATGGCGCGCGACTGGGGCGCGCCCTGGTCGAAGGACGGCGGCGAGCCGACCGCGACTGTCGATCTCGCCAAGCCCGCCTATCGCCTCGGCATCGCCAAGGTGAAGGTCGGCTGGGAAGGTCATAAGCTCGATGTGGCGGTGAAGGCCGACAAGGCGAGCTATGCCGCGCGCGACACCGCCAATGTCGACGTGACGGTGAAGAGCCCCGACGGCAAGCCGGCCGCCTCGGCGGACCTGGCCTTTGTCGCGGTGGACGAGGCGCTGCTCCAGCTCGCCCCGAACGACAGCTGGAACCTGCTCGAGGCGATGATGGGCGATCGCCCGATCTCGGTGCTCACTTCGACCGCGCAGACCCAGGTGGTCGGCAAGCGCCATTATGGCAAGAAGGCGGTGGAAGCCGGCGGCGGTGGCGGCGGCGGTGATCTCTCGGGGCTCAACCGCGAGAATTTCCAGCCGGTGCTGCTCTGGAAGGGCAAGGTGGCGCTCGACGCCAATGGCCATGCCAGGGTCGCGGTGCCGCTCAACGACGCGCTGACGTCGTTCAAGCTGGTCGCGGTGGCGACATCGGGTCCGCAGCTCTTCGGCACCGGCATGGCGAGCATCCGTTCCTCGCAGGATCTGACCATCTATCCGGGCGTGCCGCAGCTGGTGCGCACCGGCGACCAGTTCGGCGCGATGTTCACGCTGCGCAACGGCTCGAACAAGCCGATGAAGGTGACCGCGACCGTGGCGCTGAACCCAGCCTATGCGACCGGCAAGCCGCTGACCGTGGAGATTCCGGCGGGCGGCGCCGCGCCGGTGGTGTGGAACCTCACCGCGCCGCCGCGCGACGGCAAGCTGAGCTGGACGGTGACGGCGAAGACCGCCGACGGCAAGTCGGGCGACAAGGTGACGATCGTCCAGGCGGTGGCGCCGGCCGTGCCGGTGGAGACCTGGGCGGCGACGCTCGGCCGGGTCGGCACCGGCACCCAGTTCGCGATCGCGCCGCCCGCGGGTGCGCTGCCCGGTTTCGGCACGGTCGAGGTGAGCCTGACCGACAGCCTTGCCCCGCCGCTCTCCGGCGTGCGCGACTATATGCGGGCCTATCCCTATAACTGCCTCGAGCAGCGCACGTCGCGAGCGATCGCGCTGGGCGACACGGGCATGTGGAACCTGATCGCGAGCGACATGCCCGCCTATCAGGACGGCGACGGGCTGCTGCGCTACTGGCCCGGCGACTGGCCGGGTTCGGAGGCGCTGACCGCCTATATCCTCTCGGCCAGCGCCGAAGCCGGGCTGCCGCTGCCGGACGGCCCCCGGGCCAAGATGCTCGACGCGATGAAGGCCGTGCTCGACGGGCGCCTCCGCCACGAGGATTATGGCGATGTCCGCCTGCAGCGTGTCGCCGCCTTCACGGCGCTGGCCCGGCAAGGGGCGGCGACGTCGGCGATGCTCGGCCAGATCGGCATGGCGCCCACCGAGATGCCCACCGCCACGCTCTCCGACTATGCGATGGCGCTGGGCAAGGTGCAGGGCCTGGCCAATGGCGCCCAGCTCCGCCTCGACGCGGAGAAGGTGCTGCGCAACCGGCTGGTCTATGAGGGCACCCGGGTCGACCTGTCGGACAAGGGCCGCATGGCCTGGTGGCTGATGTCGTCGGACGACGAGGCGGCGATCAAGGCGCTGCTCGCCACGCTCGGCCGCCCGGGCTGGGAGAATGACGCGGGCAAGCTGATGGTCGGCATCGCCTCGCGCCAGCAGCGCGGCCATTGGGACACCACCACCGCCAATGCCTGGGGCACGATCCTGGCGCGGCGCTTCATGGGCCTTTATCCGGCCGAGGCGATCGCCGGCGTCACCACCGCCAGCTTCGGCGGCAACAGCCCGCTGAGCCTCAACTGGCCGCTCGCCGAGCCGCAGCGCAGCTTCGGCTTCCCGCTGCCGGCGCAGGCCACGCCGCTGGTGATGAGCCAGTCGGGCGGCACTGGCCCCTGGGCGTTCGTGCGGGTGAAGGCGGCGGTGCCGCTCACCCAGCCGCTGATGGCCGGGTACAAGATGACCAAGAAGGTCGAGGCAGTGAAGCAGGCCGTTGCCGGCAGCTGGTCGCGCGGCGACGTGGTCAAGGTGACGATCAGCGTCGAGGCCTCGGCCGAGCGCAACTGGGTGGTGGTCAACGATCCGGTGCCCGCGGGCGCGACGATCATCGGCAATCTCGGCGGCCAGTCCGAGCTGCTCGCCAAGGACAGCGGCACCAGCGAAGGCGTCTCGCCCAGCTATGTCGAGCGCGGCAATGACAGCTGGCGCGCCTTTTACGGCTGGGTGCCGCGCGGCAGCTTCACGGTCTCCTATGTGATGCGGCTCGACGCGGCGGGCAGGTTCAACCTGCCGGCGACCCGGGTCGAGGCGATGTACGCGCCCGAGATCCGCGCGCAGCTGCCCAATGCCGTGATGGCCGTGGCGCAGCGGTGACGGCGAAGGAGGCAGTCGACCGCTTCCTCGCCTTCGCCCGTCGCTGGACGAAGCGCATCGACGACGCGCCCGAGGCGCTGCGGGCATGGCTCGGGCGCGAGCGGGCCGCGTGGCGGGAAAGGGGCTGGCGCGGCATAGTCACGCCGCCGCGCCTGGCCGGCACCGTCCTGACGCTCGTCTTCGCCGGCTCCGCCAGCTGCTGGTGGGTGACGCGCCCGCCGGCCCTGCCCGATTATGCCGCCGTCCGCGCGGGCTGGCATCCGTCCGAGGCCTGGCTCTACGACCGGCACGGCGTGCTGATCGATTCCAGCCGTGTCGACTATCAGGCGCGGCGGCTTGCCTGGACCAGGCTGGAGGATGTCTCGCCGGCCGCGCGCGAGATACTGGTCGCCGCGGAGGATCGCCGCTTCCGCGACCATGGCGGCGTCGACTGGATGGCGCTGACCGGCGCCGTGCGGGACCGGGCCGAAGGCAAGCGCGGGCGCGGCGCCTCGACTCTGTCGATGCAGGTCGCCGCCTATCTCGCGCCCGAGCTTTCCGTGCCCGGCAGCCGGGGCTTGCGCGACAAGCTGCGCCAGATGCGCGCGGCCTGGGGCCTGGAATCGCGCTGGAGCAAGGACCAGATCCTCGAGGCCTATCTCAACCTGGCCGGCTTTCGCGGCGAGGCGCAGGGCATCGGTGCGGCCGCGCTCGGGCTGTTCGGCAAGACCCCGGCCACGCTCACCCGCGACGATGCGCTGCTGCTCGCCGCCCTGTTGCCCAACCCCCGGGCCAATGCCTTCGAAGTCGCGCGCCGCGCCTGCGCGCTGAGCCGGGAGACCGACTGCACGCGCTTCCCCGGTGCCGCCGCCTCGATGCTTGGCCCGGCGCGCAGCCTGGCGCTCGATCCGGGCCTGGCGCCGCATCTCTCCGCCGCATTGCTCACCCTGCCCGGTGCGAAGATCACCACCACGCTGGATGCCGGCATCCAGCGCGCCGCGATCACTGCGCTCCGGCGCCAGCTCCAGGGGCTGGGCGGCAGCCGTGCCCGGGACGGCGCGGTGGTGGTGGTGGACAATGAATCGGGCGACGTGCTCGCCTATGTCGGCGGGATCGGCGGCGAGAGCACGGCGCCCGCGGTGGACGGCGCCTCGGCCTATCGCCAGGCGGGATCGACGCTGAAGCCCTTCCTCTACGCGATGGGCATCGAGAAGGGCTATCTCACCGCCGCCTCGATCCTCGACGATTCGCCCGTCCAGCTCGATACCGCCTCGGGGCTCTATGTTCCCCAGAATTACGACAAGGCCTTCAAGGGGCCGGTCTCCGCCCGCATCGCGCTGGCCGGCTCGCTCAACGTGCCGGCGGTGCGCACGCTGCTGCTCACCGGCGTCGATGCCTTTCGCGATCGCCTGTGGGACACCGGCTATCGCGGCCTGGTCGAGGACGGGCAATATTATGGCTATTCGCTTGCGCTCGGCTCGGCCGAAGTGACGCTGATGGAGCAGGTCGCCGCCTATCGCAGCCTTGCGCTCGAAGGCCGCTGGTCGCCGCTTCGCCTGAGGATGGATGCGAAGACCGACGCGCCGCGGCGTACCACCACGCCCCAGGCCGCCTGGATCGTCGCTGACATGCTGGCCGATCCCAATGCCCGCGCCGGCACTTTCGGCGTCGATTCGGCCCTGCGCCTGCCCTTCTGGGCCGCAGTGAAGACCGGCACGTCGAAGGCGATGCGCGACAATTGGTGCATCGGCTTCACCGATCGGTTCACCGTGGGCGTGTGGGTGGGCAATCTCGAAGGCGATCCGATGCGCGCCGTCTCGGGCACCAGCGGCGCAGCGCCGGTGTGGCGCGATGTGATGCTCGCGCTCAACCAGGGCCGTCCCGGCAAGGCACTGCCGCGTCCGGAGGCGATCGAGGAGCGCCAGGTCCGCTTCGCCGCCGGGATGGAGCAGCCGCGCCGGGAATATTTCCTCAAGGGCACCGGCTTCGATCGAGTCGCCTTCGCCCCCGCCGAATCGCGGCGGCCGCGCATCGTCAATCCGGTCGCCGGCAGCGTCTATGCGCTCGACCCGGACATTCCGCGGGACAATCAGCGCCTCGCCATCTCGGTGTCGGGCCAGGCGCTCGGCCACCGGCTGATCCTCGACCGGCGCGACCTCGGCACCGCCGATTCGCGCCCGCTGATCCTCGCCCCGCCGGGCAAGCATCGGCTCGCGCTGGTCGATCTCGACGGCAAGGTCATCGACCAGGTGCTGTTCACCATCCGATAGCGCGGAAATGGCTGAATGTTGAGGGAGCGAAACGCTATCTCGTGCGTTTCAGCGGACGGTCCCTCCCCCTTTCGGGACCGTGCCCACCGGCACCGGCCGCGCAGCCCGAAAGGCGGCGCGGCCGAAGCCTCTTTCCGATCAATGACTTGGCTATTGTTCAGCCGTCCCGGGCCGAAGCCGGGCCGCGACTAGGGGCCGTTGCCGCCGCCGCCACCGCCGCCCGGGCCGCCGGTGCCCGGGGCGCCGACCGTGCCGATATTGCCGAACAGATCCTCGAAGAAGCCGCGCTTGTGGCCCAGCGTCGGAGTCTTCTTGCCATAGGGGTCGACCGAGGCGATCAGGTCCTTGCCCATCCGGTCGACCGCGACGACATTGCCCTTGGCGTCGAAGCTGACGCGCAGCGTCGTCTGGTCCTTGGCCTTGAGGCTCTGATAGCCGAGGTTCGCGCTCTGGCGCGAGATGTAATACCACTCGCCTTCGTTGAACTGGCTGGTGAAAGTCGGGCGGCCCAGCGTCTGGAGCACCGATTGGCGCGTGTCGATGCCGGGCTGCACCGAATCGACCAGCTCCTTGTCGATGATATAGCCCTGGTGCGTGCGGACCGGCACGCAGGCGGTGGTGCCAAGCGCGGCTGCCAGCAGGGCGGCGCCAAGCGCGCGGGCGGGAATCGGCATTATGGTCTCCAGGCAAACGCATACCGGCGTCCCGATGCATTCGGTTGCATTGCATCGCGGGCCGTTCGCCTCAATATGCGGCAAAATGCGGCCAAACAAGGTCGCGCCCCCATATTGCAGGAACCGAACCGGCACATGCGCTTGCTCAAGCGGCTCTTTCAGGCTCCCGATCGCGGCGCCGCCCCGATTCTCTACGCCGCCATCGTCGCGCGCGGCCGCGAGGCCCATTGGTACGAAGCGGGCCAGGTGCCCGACACGATCGACGGCCGCTTCGACATGATCGCCGCGGTGATGAGCCTCGTCCTGCTCCGGCTCGAGCAGGATCCGCAGGCGGTTCCGTTCAGCACCCAGCTCACCGAGGTGTTCATCGACGACATGGACGGGCAGCTGCGCCAGATCGGCATCGGCGATATCGTCGTCGGCAAGCATGTCGGCAAGATGATGGGGATGCTGGGCGGCCGGCTCGGCGCCTATCGCGACGGGCTGGCGGCGGGCACGCTCGGCGAGGCGCTGGTACGCAATCTCTATCGCGGCGCGGCGCCGGCGCCCGAAGCGCTCGCCCATGTCGAGGCTGCGCTCCGGGCGCTCCACGCCAGCCTGGCCGGAGCGCCGGTCGCCGCGCTGCTCACAGGAGAGCTGGCATGATCCAGAACGAGTTCAACCGGCCCCAGCGGCTCGACACGATCGGTGCCGGCGAGAGCCAGGTCCGTGTCGCGGCCGAACCGGGCGAGCGCGCCGCCCTGGCCGAGCGCTTCGGCCTCAAGGCGATCGACAGCCTCGCCGCCGACTATCGCATCCGCCGCGATGCGCGGGGGATCGTCGCCACCGGCCGTCTCTCCGCGCGCGTCGTTCAGGCCTGCGTGATCACCGACGAGCCCGTGCCCGCGGCGATCGAGGAGGATTTCGCGATTCGCTTCCTGCCCGAGGCCGAAGGCGAGGGCGGCGACGAGGAGATCGAGCTGAGCGAGGACGAGTGCGACATCGTCTTCTATTCGGGCGGCGCGATCGATCTGGGCGAGGCTGCGGCGGAGACGCTGGCACTGGCCCTCGATCCCTATCCGCGCAGCCCGGCCGCGGAAGCGGCGCTGCGCGATGCCGGCGTGATCAGCGAGGAGGAAGCGAAGCGCCTCGCCGAGGAGAGCGGCCCGTTCGGCGGGCTCGCCGGCCTCAGGGACCAGCTTGGCAAGGGCTGACCGTGCGGGCCCGCCGCATCGCCATCTCGGGCTGCTCGGGCGGCGGCAAGTCCACGCTGCTCGACGCACTCGCCCGGCGCGGCTTCGCTACCGTCGCCGAGCCCGGGCGGCGGATCGTCGCGGCGGGCGGGCCGATGCCCTGGAGCGATCCGGCGGGTTTCGCGCGCCGCGCGATCGCGATGGCGCTCGACGATCTGGACGCGGCGGCGCGGCTGGCCGGGCCGGTCTTCTTCGATCGCGGGCTGGTCGACGCGGTGGTCGCCTTCGAGCATGCGACCGGCGCGGCGGCGCCGGTCGATCCCGCGAATCGCTACGGCCGGGTCTTCCTCGCCCCGCCCTGGCCCGAGATCCATGTCGTCGACGATGCCCGCCGCCACGGCATGGACGAAGCGCTGGCGGAATATGCGCGGCTCGAAGCCGCCTGGCCCGGCTTCGGTTACACGGTCGAGCGGCTGCCCAGGATCGACGTCGAGGCGCGTGCCGATTTCGTGCTGGCGCGGCTGGAGGGTTAGGTTGAGGACTCATATTCTTCTTTCGTCGCCCCGGCCTTGAGCCGGGATGACGGCAGAAAATCAAATACTTGTCTGGGCTTTCAACCTAGGCGTGCCCGACCACGTGCAGATGCGGCGCGCGGCTGTTCACGAACACTTCCTCACGCGCGATCGGCGACCAGGGCAGCCAGCGGAACCAGGTATAGACGGTCCGCCACGCGGCATCCTCGCCCTGGCCCATGGCGCGCTGGAGCAGCGTCTTGTACGGCCGGGTGGCGCGGGGCCAGTAGAAGAGGTGGAGGCGGATGGTGCCGGTCACCAGCCCGTCCAGCGTCTCGACGAAGCTGGTCTCCGCCTCCGGATCGGCATCGAGATGGAACTGGGCAGTGAACAGGTCGCTGCGGATCATCAGCATGTCGCGCGCCCAGATGAGCTTCAGCGCGATGCGCAGCCCATATTGCACGGGCAGCTCGAGTTCGAGATAGTCGGGGCCGGCATCGGCGCCGCGCATGCGCAAGCCGTGCCGCTCGGCCAGCACCGAGAACAGCGCCCTTGCCCGCGCCACATGCCAGTCGCTGAAATCCATGGCCCCAAGATGCGGCAGCGCGGCGCGGCCCGCAATGGCGCGGGCTATCGCTCCGTCCCGATTCCGTGCGTCAGCATCGCCGCCACGGTCTGCGCGATCGCCTCGGGATCGACGTCCTCCTGCCACACGCTGTAGCGCAGGCCCAGGAACACGTTCATGCCCATGATCGCCCAGGCATGGATCTCGTTCACGTCCTCGCGCACCTCGCCGCGTGCCGCCGCCGCCTGCAGGCGCTTCGCGATGCGCTCGGCGGTGGTCGCATAATGCATGCGGAAGCTCTCGGGATCGACGAACTCGGCTTCGTCGATGATCCGGTAGATCTCCTTGTGTGCGCGCGCGAAGCGGATGAACGCGAGCAGCGCCGCCTGCTCCGCCGCGATCTGGCCGCCCGTCGCGCCCTTGATCGCCGGCGCGACATGCTCGCGCACCTGGTCGCTCATGTCGCGCACCAGCGCGCGGAACACGTCGTCCTTCGAATCGAAATAGGTGTAGAAGCTGCCCAGCGCGACGCCGGCGCGGCGAGTGATGCCGCTGATCGAGCCCTCGTGGAAACCCTTGGCGCCGAATTCCTCCGCCGCCGCGTCCAGGATCAGGCGCAGCGTCCGCCGTCCGCGCGCCGTGCGCGGCTCCTTGCCCGCACTCGCTTCGCCGCCGCCCAGATCCGGTGCTGTGGCGCTCATGCCACGCCCCCTTGCCATTCTGGTCCCTCTTCCCGTTTATCCAAGTTGAAACCCGGTTCAGGTTTCAGTATAGCGTCGTGCGACCACTTACAACCCGCGTTCAAGAACGGGTTCGACTGATGGGGAGGAAGTCTGGATGTCACGCCTGAATAGTGCCCGTTCGATTCTGTTCGCGGGCGCTGCCCTTGCGGCAATCGCCACCACGCCCGCATTCGCGCAGGAAGCCGCCGCGCCGGCCGCGCCCGAAGCGCAGGATAGCGCACTCGCCGACACGGGCGAAATCATCGTCACCGCCCGCCGCCGCGAGGAGAAGCTGCTCGACGTGCCGACCGCGGTCACCGCGCTCACTGCCGCCCAGCTCGATCAGGCCGGCGCGATCGACCTCACCGACCTGCAGATCGCCTCGCCCAACACCACGCTGAAGGATGCGCGCGGCACCAACTCGACGCTTGCCGCCTTCATCCGCGGCGTCGGCCAGCAGGATCCGGTGCCGGGCTTCGAGGCCGGTATCGGCATCTATCTCGACGACGTCTATCTGAACCGCCCGCAGGCGGCGGTGCTCGACATCTACGACGTCGAGCGGATCGAAGTGCTGCGCGGGCCGCAGGGCACGCTCTATGGCCGCAACACCATCGGCGGCGCGATCAAATATGTCACCAAGAAGCTCGAGGATCGTCCGACGATGACGGTCAAGGGCAATTACGGCTCGTACAACCAGGCCGATGTGATCGTCAGCGCCTCCACGCCGATCGGCTCGATGTTCAAGCTCGGTATCTCGGGCGCCCGCCTCACCCGCGACGGCTTCGGCAGGAACCGCTATCTCGGGATCGACAATTACAACAAGAATGTCTGGGCCGGCCGCGCCACGCTGGAGTTCGAGACGCCCGACGAAAAGATGTCGGTGCGGATCACCGGCGACTATACCCATGACAAGTCGAACGCCCGCAACGGCCATCGCCTGATCCCGGGCCTGCTCACCGGCTCGCCGGTGCTGAGCAACGTCTTCGACACCAATGCCGGGCTCAAGAGCCCGAAGAACGACGTCCAGGCGGGCGGCATCTCGATGACGGTCAATGCCGAGGTCAGCGAGCTGATCACGCTGCGCAGCATCAGCGCCTATCGCGAGGACACTTCGTACACGCCGATCGACTTCGATTCGACGCCTTCGGTCGATGTCGACGTGCCGGCCTATTACAAGAACAACCAGACCAGCCAGGAATTCCAGGCGCTGATCCATGGCGGCAAGCTCAACGGCATCCTGGGCTTCTACTATCTGGGCGCCAAGGCGACGACCGGCTTCGGCGTGCTGCTGTCGACCACCCTGCCCGGGTTCAACGCCTATACCGCCGGCGACGTGCGGACCGAGACCAGCTCGATCTATGGCGACTTCACCTTCGACTTCACGCCGCAGCTGAGCCTGACGCTCGGCGGCCGCTACACCTGGGATCAGCGCCGCAGCTATGTCTTCAAGGCGAGCTATTTCGGCCTGACCCCGGACTTTGGCGGCACGCCGATCCCGGCCGGGGCGCCGTCCACCGATTTCCGCGGCACCGCCAATTTCAAGCGCTTCACCCCGCGCGCGACGCTGAGCTTCAAGCCGAGCGCGGACCATATGGTCTATGCGTCCTATTCGGAAGGCTTCAAGGGCGGCGGCTTCGATCCGCGCGGCTCGGGTACTTCGGCGCCGATCAGCAACCCGGCGGCGGGCCGCACCTATCAGGACATCTACAATTACCTCTCCTTCGATCCCGAGACGGTGAAGAGCTATGAGATCGGCTGGAAGGGCGCCGCGTTCGATCGCCGCCTGAACTGGTCGCTCGCCGGCTTCTATTCGGACTATTCGAACGTCCAGATCCCGGGCTCGGTCGGCTGCATCATCAACAACGTCCAGAGCTTCTGCGGCATCACCACCAATGCCGCCAAGGCCGACATCAAGGGCGTGGAGCTCGAGACCAACGCCGTGCTGGCGCGCGGCTTTGCCGGCCCGGGCTCGAGCGTCTTCTTCAACGGTGCGCTCGGCTATATCGATGCCAAGTACAAGCGTTTCATCGGGCCGACCGGCGTCGACGTGGCCAATGTCCGCGTGTTCCAGAACACGCCGGACTGGACGCTGGCGGGCACGCTCGGCGCCGCGCTGCCGATCGGCAGCGGCGACCTCAACGCCACCACCACCGTGTCGTATCGCAGCCTGACCCATCAGTTCGAGACGGCCAGCCCGTTCCTCGACCAGCCGGGCTACACGCTGCTCGATGCGCACCTGGTCTATAATTTCGGCGGCGGCCGCTATTCGATCGGCATCCACGGCAAGAACCTGACCAACGTGCACTACAAGACCGCCGGCTATCAGTACATCAAGACCAACATCGCCGGGCAGCCGCTCGACGCGACCATACCGGGCAACGTCATCACCAACGGCACCGGCTATGTGCCGACGCTGGGCAAGGAAGGCGTGGCGACGGCCTTTTACGGCAATCCGCGGCAGATCTTCGGCTCGTTCAGCGTCAAGTTCTGAGCCCCGCGCGATCCGTGAACCCAATGAGCCGGGCGTCCCATTGACGTCCGGCTCTTTTCTTGCCGAGATGCTGTCATGAACGCTCCCGCTTCAAACCCCGCGAGCCGCCCCGGCTATCCCGGCGTCGTGCTGGCGATGCTCCTGCTCGTCTACACCTTCAACTTCCTCGACCGGCAGATACTGGGCATCCTGGCCAAGCCGATCATGGAGGACCTGCACCTCACCAAGGTTCAGTTCAGCGCGATCGGCGGCGTGGCCTTCGCGGTGCTCTATTCGGTGCTCGGCGTGCCGCTCGCCTATCTCGCCGACCGGACCAGCCGGTCGGGCGTGATCGCCGGCGCGCTGGCGGTGTGGAGCCTGTTCACCGGGCTGTGCGGCGTCGCCACCGGCTATTGGCAGCTCTTCCTGTTCCGTCTCGGCGTCGGCGTCGGCGAGGCGGGCGGCGTCGCGCCTTCCTATGCGCTGATCGCCGATTATTTCCCGCCCGAGCGCCGTGCCCGCGCGCTTGCCATCTATTCGCTCGGCATCCCGATCGGCCTGGCGCTCGGCACCGTGCTCGGCGCCTATATCGCCGCCTGGGTGAACTGGCGCGCGGCGTTCATCACCATGGGTGTGCTCGGGCTGGTGATCGCGCCGGTCTTCCGCTGGGTGGTTCGCGACATACCGCGGCCGCCCGTCCAGGAAGGTACGGCCACGCCGATCAGCGCGGTGTTCGGCATCCTGGCGCGGAAGCCGGCATTCTGGCTGCTTGCCCTTGGCGCCTCGTGCAGCTCGCTGTGCGGCTATGGCCTGGCGCTGTGGACGCCGACCGTGCTGATGGGGAATTTCGGGTTCGGCCTGGTGGCCACCGGCCAGTTCATGGCCTCGGTGCTGCTGATCGGCGGCATCGCCGGCGTGTTCGCGGGCGGCTGGTTCGCCGACCGGCTCGGCAAGGCCGACCGTGCCTGGTACGCCCGGCTGCCCGCCATCGCCTGGCTGATCACCGCACCCACGTTCGCGATCGGCTTGCTCACGCCCAATCCCTGGGTGGCCTGGCCGCTGCTGCTGATCCCCAACGGGCTCAACATCCTGTGGCTGGGCCCGGTGACCACCGCCGTGCAGCACATGGTGCCGCAGCACATGCGCGCCACCGCCTCGGGCAGTTTCCTGATGATCAACAACCTGATCGGCATGGGGGCCGGCCCGACGCTGATGGCATTCCTCTCGGAGGAGCTGAAGTCGAGCTACGGCGCCGAGGCGCTGCGCTATGGCGCGGTGTTCTGCCTGGGCTTCTATGTAATTGCCGGCATTCTGGCGCTGCTGGCCGCCCGTCACGTGCGCAAGGGCTGGGTCGACTGAGGCAACCTAGGTAGTTTTCCGACTCGGCGGATTCCTGAATCGCGCAAATTCCACATTTGCACGATCCTGCAAATGCGTTCCGAAAGGATGCCTTTCCGGGACGGCCGGGCGGGGATGGGACCGCCCGGCCACCCGTGACGCAGGCGATCAGCGCTCGCGCGTAGCCGCGAACTTCACCTTCGGATAGCGATCGGCGACATAGCCGACTTCCCAGTTCGACTTGGCCATGAACACCGGGTTGCCGTCGCGGTCCTTGGCCATGGCGCCGCGGTTGAGCGCGACGAAGTCGGCCAGGTCCTTGGGATCCTCGGCCGAGATCCAGCGCGCGGTCTCGAACGGCGCGACTTCCAGCCCGGCCGCCACCTTGTATTCGGCCTCGAGCCGGCTGATCAGCACGTCCAGCTGCAGCTGCCCCACCACGCCGATCACCCAGTTCGAGCCGATCTCGGGATAGAAGACCTGAGTCACGCCTTCCTCGGCCATGTCGTCCAGCGCCTTGCGCAGCTGCTTGGTCTTGGTCGGATCCTTGAGCACCACGCGGCGCAGGATCTCCGGCGCGAAATTGGGCAGGCCGGTGAAGCGCACATCGGCCTTTTCGGAAAGCGTGTCGCCGACGCGCAGCACGCCGTGATTGGGGATGCCGATGATGTCGCCGGGGAACGCCTCGTCGGCCAGCTCGCGCTCGCGGGCGAAGAACAGGATCGGCGAGTGGATCGCGATCGCCTTGCCATGCCCGGTCGGCGTCAGCTTCATGCCGCGCTTGAAGGTGCCCGAGACGAGCCGCATGAACGCGATGCGGTCGCGGTGATTGGGGTCCATATTGGCCTGGACCTTGAACACGAAGCCGGTGACCTGCCCGGCATCGGGCGAGACCGGCGCGGGCTCGGCGGGTAGGGCGTGCGGCGGCGGCGCATGGGTGGCGATCGCGTCGATCAGCGAATCGACGCCGAACTCCTTGAGCGCCGAGCCGAAATAGACTGGGGTCAGGTCGCCATGCCGATAGGCCTCGGCATCGAATGCCGGATAGCCGGCCTGGGCCAGCTCGACATCCTCGCGCAGCCGGGCGAGATTCTCGGCCGAGAGGATCGCGTCGAGCTGCGGATCGTCGAGACCCGAGGTCTGCACCACCTTGCCATGGAATTCGCGGCTCTCGCCCTCGGGCAGCAACAGCCGGTTGGTGGCGAGGTCGAAAATGCCCTCGAAGGTGCCGCCCATGCCCACCGGCCAGGTCATCGGGCACACGTCGAGCGCGAGCAGGTCGGCGATCTCGTCCAGCGTCTCGAACACGTGGCGCCCCTCGCGGTCGACCTTGTTGACGAAGGTGATGATCGGCACGTTGCGCAGGCGGCAGACTTCGAACAGCTTCCGGGTCTGGCTTTCGATGCCCTTGGCGACGTCGATCACCATCACCGCCGAATCGACCGCGGTGAGCGTGCGATAGGTATCTTCCGAGAAATCCTCGTGGCCTGGCGTGTCGAGCAGGTTGAAGGTGATGCCGCCCCGCTCGAAGGTCATCACCGAGCTGGTGACCGAGATGCCGCGCTGCTGCTCGATCTTCATCCAGTCCGAGCGGGCGCGCCGGGCGGCGCCGCGCGCCTTCACTTCGCCGGCAAGGTGAATCGCGCCACCGAACAGCAGCAGCTTTTCGGTGAGCGTGGTCTTGCCCGCGTCGGGGTGCGAGATGATGGCGAAGGTACGGCGATCGGAAACTGGCATGGTGGCGCGCGCTTTAGAGCATCGCAGCGAAAAGTGGGAACCGGTTTTCGCGTCTGCGATGCGCCGGCAGGAAGAAGCGAGTCAACCGGCCAGCGTCACCCGCATCGTGAAGGTCTTCGATTCGCCCGGCGCATAGCGCTGCATCAGCGGCTTGTCCCAGATCTCGCCGGTGAAGCCATGGGGATCGGCGATGCCGTGCCAAGGTTCGATGCACAGATAGCGCGCGCCCGGCTTCATCCACAGGCCCAGCGCCGGCGTGTCGGGGAAATCGCAGACCAGCTGCGGCCCGCCCTCGGCGCCATAGGCGAGCGACTGGCTGCGTACCGGATTCCACACCAGCGCGTCGCGCTCGAACAATTCGTCGTGCAGCGCGAGCACGCGCCCTTCGACCGGGCTTTCCCAGCCGGCGGCATCCATCCAGCCGCCCTTGACGATCGCCGCCAGTTCGCCCGGCTCGTCCTCGGCGAACGTGATCCGGTGCGCTTCCTTCGCCGCGCCATAGGGGAGCGGCCAGGCAAGGGCGGGGTGGAAGCCGAAGCTCGCCGGCATGTCGACATCGCCCCTATTGGTGACGGTGACGTCCATCGCGAGCGTGGCGCCCTGCAGCGAGAAGGCCGCGTCGAGCGCGAAGGCGAAGGGATAGACGGCGCGCGTCTCGGGATTGTCGACCAGCCGCAGCACCGCCCGGTCCGGCGCCTGGTCGATCAGCGCGAAGGTCTGGCGCCGCGCGAAGCCGTGCTGGGGCAGCGCATATTCCCTGCCGTCCAGCCGGTATCTGTCGTCCATCAGCCGCCCGACGATCGGGAAGAGCAGCGGCGCCCGTCCGGTCCAGAAGGCGGGATCGGCATCGGTCATCAGCGCGCGGCCCCCGGCATCGCGCAGCGACCAGAGCTCCGCGCCCAGCGGGTTGACGGTGGCGGTGAGCGCCTCGGAGCCGATCTCGATCATGGCTCGCGGTGCACCGCGAAGCCCTGCCAGCTCTGGTTGACCGGCATCAGCTCGAGCGTATTGATGTTGAGATGCGGCGGCAGCGTCGCCACCCACAGGATCGTCTCGGCGATGTCCTCGCCGGTCATCGGGTCCACCCCGGCATAGAGCTTGTCCGACACGTCCTGGCTGCCGGTGCGCACCAGCGTGAACTCGGTCTCGACCATGCCCGGCTCGATCGAAGTGACGCGCACGCCCGTGCCGTGCAGGTCGGCGCGCAGGTCCAGGCTCAGCTGGCGGACGAACGCCTTGGTCGCCGCATAGACGTTGCCGCCGGGATAGGGATAGGTCGCCGCCACCGAGGAGAGGTTGATGATCGCGCCCTTGCGCGCGATCAGCATGGGCAGCAGCTTGTGGGTGATCGAGGCGAGCGCGGTGACGTTCGTGTCGATCATCGTCTTCCAGTTGGCGAGCGATGCCTGCTGCGCCGGCTCCAGGCCCAGCGCGAGCCCGGCATTGTTCACCAGCAGGTCGATGTCGCGAAAGCCCTGGGGCAGCCCGTCCAGCGCCGCATCGCGTGCCGCCTCGTCGCGAATGTCGAAGGCGAGCGTGCGGACATTGTCGCGCGCGAGCTTTTCCAGCCGATCCTCGCGCCGGCCGGTGGCGACGACGTTCCACCCCGCATCGGCAAAGGCATGGACGCATGCCTCGCCGATCCCCGCGGTGGCGCCGGTGATGAGTGCGGTGGGCATCGGGCTGCTCCTTGTCGATATCCTGCCGCGCCTATGGTCAATCCGCGCGACGGCTGCAATTGTCCGTGCGGGAGGGGCGGGCATGGAAGCGCTGAAAATCATCGGATTCGCGATATTCGCCGCGATTGCCTATGGCGTGCTCCACGATCAGGTGACCGCGCATCTCTGCGTCGAATATTTCACGATCGGGCATCCGCCGGTCTTCCCGACCAGTTCGCCCTTCCTGCTGGCGCTGGGCTGGGGCGTGGTCGCGACCTGGTGGGTCGGGCTGCCGCTTGGCATTGGACTTGCCGTGGCGGCGCGGGCGGGGCGCGCGCCCGGGCTGTCGCTTGCGCAGCTGCGCCGGCCGATCCTGTTGCTGATGCTCGGCTGCGGCCTGTTCGCGCTGCTGGCCGGGATCGCGGGCGCGGTCGGTGCCGCGATGGGCCGGGTCTGGCTTGTCGGCTGGCTCGCCGACGCGGTGCCGCCGGAAAGGCACGTCGCCTTCCTCGCCGACCTGTGGGCGCACAGCGCAAGCTATGCGGGCGGAGTGCTGGGCGGGCTGGGGTTGATGGTCTGGACGTGGCGCCGGCGGCGCACCGGTTTGAGCAGCCGGTGACCCTGAATTTGTCCGGCGTTATCTCCCTGGACAAGGCGCGCCGATCGCCGTCATCCCCAGGGCGGGGATGACGGAGGGGACGACCCGGTTGAAGCCCCTCCTTCTCCCGTCAGGGGAGCAGGAGGATGACGCTCAGCCCCGCAGCGCCGCGCCCAGCTTCGTCGCCGCGACGACCACCTTGTCGGCGATTGCCTTCAGCTCCTCGTCGGTGAAGCTCTTCTCGCCCGGCTGGAGCGTGACTTCGATGGCGAGGCTCTTCTGCCCTTCCGGCACGCCGGCCCCGGTGAACAGGTCGAACAGCCGGGCATCGACGATCGCCGCCTTGTCCGCCCCCTTCACGGCGCGGACGAGATCGCCCGCAGCCAGGGCGTCCGGCACCAGGAAGGCGAAGTCGCGGGTCACGGCCTGGAGCGCGGGCGGCGTATAGGCCGTGCGCATGAAGCCGCTCCCGCCGCGCTTGGCGGGCAGCGCATCGAGATACAGCTCGACCGCGGCGACATCGCCGTCGAGGTCGAACGCCTTGAGCACGCTTGGGTGGACCATGCCGAACGCGGCCAGCACCGTCTTGGGCCCAAGCCGCAGCGTCGCCGACTGGCCAGGATGCCAGACTTCGCCGGCTTCACCCATCACCTGCAGGTTCGCCACCGGCGCGCCGGCCGCCTCGAGCAGCGCCAGCGCCTCGGCCTTGGCATCGAACGCCGTGAAGGGCTGCGCCTTGCCGCCCTGCCAGCCGCGCGGGCTCTTCGCACCGGCGAGCAGCATGCCCAGCGTCACGCGTTCATCGAGATTCTTGGCGCCATCGGCGAGATAGCGCCGGCCCAGCTCGAACAGGCGCACCGAAGCCGCCCCGCGCTTGAGGTTGCGCTCCGCCGCGCCGAGCAGGCCGGGCAGCAGCGACGGGCGCATCACCTTCATGTCCTCGCTGATCGGGTTGGCCAGCGTCCAGGCGCCACCGCCGAACGGCGCCGCCTGGCCTTCCGAGACGAAGCTCCAGGTCACCGCTTCGTTCAGCCCGCGCGCCGCGGCGGTCCGCCGCAGCCTGCGCTCGAGCTTCTGCTCGGGCGTCGCCGTCGGCCTGGCCACGCCCGGCACGCGCGAGAGCGGCGTCGAGGGAACATGGTCGATGCCCTCGATGCGGATCACTTCCTCGACCAGGTCGGCCGGCCCGTCCACGTCGCGGCGCCAGCTCGGCGCGGTGACGCGCAGCGCGTCGAACCCGGCTTCCAGCTCCACCGGATCGCCATTGCCGTCGAGCGGCTGGACGGTGAAGCCCAGGCTCTCCAGGATCGCGACCTGGCGCGCCGCCGGCACGGCGAGGCCGCCCAGCGTCTCGGCGAGCTTCGGATCATAGCCGGTGGTCACGCCCACCCTCGGCAGCGTGCCGGCGCGCGTGACCTCGCTCGCCTTGCCGCCGCACAGCTGGATCACCAGCCGCGTCGCGATCGCGATGCCGTCCTCGAGGAACTGCGGATCGACACCGCGCTCGAAGCGCGCGCGCGCGTCGCTGGTCAGGTTCAGCTTCTGGCCGGCGCGGGCGATATGGTCCGGATCGAAGAACGCGCATTCGATCACGACGTCGGTGGTGGCGTCGGACACGCCGGTGTCCTCGCCGCCCATGATGCCGCCGATATCGTGCACGCCGTTCGCGTCGGCGATCACGGTGATGGTCTCGTCGAGCGTGTAGGTCTTCTCGTTGAGCGCCAGCACCTGCTCGCCGGCCCTGGCCTTGCGCACCGTCAGCGCGCCCGAGAGCTTCGCCTTGTCATAGACGTGGAGCGGGCGGCCGAGATCGATCATCACATAATTGGTGATGTCGACCAGGGCCGAGATCGGCCGCTGCCCGATCGCCTTGAGCCGGCGTTGCATCCAGGCGGGCGAGGCGCCGTTGGTCACGCCGCTCACCGTCTGGCCGTAATAGGCCGGGCACCCCTCGGGCGCCTCGATCTTCACCTCCGGGCCCGCGCCTTCGCCCTGCACCGGCTCGGCATCGAGCGGCTTGAGCGTGCCGACGCCCGCCGCGGCGAGGTCGCGCGCGATGCCGCGCACGCCCATGCAATCCTGGCGGTTCGGCGTGATCGAGATGTCGAACACCGGGTCGTTGAGATCGGCATAGTCGGCAAAGGCAGCGCCCACCGGCGCATCGGCCGGCAGCTCGATGATCCCGTCATGATCGTCGCCGAGCTCCAGCTCGCGCGTCGAGCACATCATGCCGTTCGATTCGACGCCGCGCACCGCCGCGACCTTGAGCGCCATGCCATTGGCCGGCACCACCGCGCCCGGCGTGCCCAGCACGCCGACCAGCCCGGCGCGCGCATTGGGGGCGCCGCAGACGACCTGCAGCACCTGCTCGCCGGTATCGACGGTCAGCACCTGCAGCTTGTCGGCCTGGGGATGCCGCTCCGCGGTCAGCACCCTGGCGACGCGGAAGCCGTTCAGCTTCTCGCCGGGATTCTCCACGCCCTCCACTTCGAGGCCGACACGGGTCAGCGCCTCCTCGATGTCGGTCAGCGAGGCAGTGGTATCGAGATGCTCCTTGAGCCAGCTCAGGGTGAACTTCATGCGCCCACTCCCCCGCTCAGCGTGGGCACGTCGAGCGCCGAGAAGCCGTAGTGCCTGAGCCAGCGCAGGTCGCCGTCGAAGAAGGCGCGCAAATCGTCCATCCCATATTTGAGCATCGCCAGCCGGTCGACGCCGGTGCCGAAGGCGAAGCCCTGCCATTCGTTCGGATCGAGCCCGCAGGCCTCGATCACCTTGCGGTGGACCATCCCGGAGCCGAGCACTTCCATCCAGCCGCCATTGTCCGACTTCCGCGGATCGCCGCCGATCACGCGCTTGCCGTTCTGCCAGGTGAAGCCGACATCGACTTCGGCCGAAGGCTCGGTGAACGGGAAATAGCTCGGGCGCAGCCGCAGCACGATGTCGTCGCGCTCGAAGAAGGCCTTGAGGAAGGTCTCCAGCGTCCACTTCAGATGGCCGAGCGTGATCCCCTTGTCGATCACCAGGCCCTCGATCTGGTGGAACATCGGCGTGTGCGTCGCGTCGCTGTCCGAGCGATAGACGCGGCCCGGCGCGATGATCCGGATCGGTGGCTTGTTCGCCACCATGGTGCGGATCTGCACCGGCGAAGTGTGGGTGCGCAGCAGATATTTCTGGCTGCCGTCCGCCTCGCGCGGGAAATAGAAGGTATCGTGCATCGCCCGTGCCGGATGAGTCTCGGGGATGTTGAGCGCGGTGAAATTGTGCCAGTCGTCCTCGATCTCCGGGCCGGTGGCGACGGAGAAGCCCAGATCGGCGAAGATCTCGGCCAGCTCGTCCATCACCTGGCTCACCGGATGCACGCTGCCCGCCGCCACGCCGTCCACCGGCAGGGTCATGTCGAGCGTCTCGTCGGCGAGGCGGGCGTCGAGCGCCGCCTTTTCCAGCGAGGCCTTGCGCGCGGCCAGTGCCTCGGTCACGGCCTCGCGCAGGCCATGGATGCGCGGGCCCTGTTCCTGGCGTTCCTCGGGGCTCATCCCGCCCAGGGTCTTGAGCAGGGCGGTGATCGCCCCCTGCTTGCCGAGTGCGTGCACGCGCACCGCTTCGAGCGGCTCGAGCCCCGCCGCGGCGTCGACCGCGCCGAGCAGGTCGGTGCGGAGCTGGTCCAGATCGGTCGTCATCAAATCCTCATTTGGTCGAGGGAGCCTCTAGCGGGGGCGGGGCCAAAGAAAAAGGGCGCCGGTGTTGCCACCGGCGCCCCATTTTCTCGTGCTCGCTCAGGCGCGCTCAGGCGGCCTGGGGCAGAGCCGCCTTCGCCTGCGCGATGATGGCGGTAAAGGCTTCGCCTTCGTGCATCGCGATATCGGCCAGGACCTTGCGGTCCAGCTCGATGCCGGCGAGCTTCAGCCCGTGCATGAACTGCGAATAGGTCAGGCCCTCGGCGCGGACGCCGGCGTTGATGCGCTGGATCCACAGACCACGGAAGGTCCGCTTCTTAACCTTGCGGTCGCGATAGGCGTACTGGCCGGCCTTCTCGACGGCCTGACGGGCGATGCGGATCGTGTTCTTGCGACGACCGCGATAGCCCTTCGCCTGCTCCAGGATGTTCTTGTGCTTGGCCTTGGTGGTTACACCACGCTTAACTCGTGCCATTTCTCAGGCCCTCCTTACTTCAGACCGTAGGGCGCCCATGCCTTGATGTGCGCGACATCGGCATCGGCGAGCACGGAGGTGCCGCGGTTCTGGCGGATATACTTGGCGTTGTGGCTGATCAGCCGGTGGCGCTTGCCGGCCACACCGTGCTTCACCTTGCCGGTGGCGGTGAGCTTGAAGCGCTTCTTCACGCCGCTCTTCGTCTTGAGCTTGGGCATTTTCGTCTCCTTGAGTTCGACGATTGCGGACACGCGCGGCAGCCCATTCAGCCGGCGCATCCCTACGATCGCGGAAAGCGGGCCCCCTAGCGCAAAGCCCGGACCGGCGCAACCCGAGTCGGAAATCGGCATAGGGCGGGGGCGAGGATGCCGTGCGGGTCGGGGATTCGGGTTCCTTCCCTGACAATATCTGCTGATTGAGTCGTGGCCCTCGCGCATCCCGTCGTTCGGGCGCAGCCGCACGGCTTGCAATATAGGATTTCGCCTGCTCCGTGTCGGCATATGCGCGTTTCCTTCTCCCTCGCCGTCCGCCAGGCCGCGCAAGGAGAAGTGCGGGAGGGAAGAACCGGCCCCCCGTGGCGTAAACTTCGTAAACTTTCGAGTCGCGGCTCAATGGCCGTGATCATGCCCCCGGCAGGCCAGCGCCTCGAGAATGTCGTCGATCCGCGCCGGATCGCCGGCGGCGATCACCTCGCCATTGCTCCCGGCGTGCAGGGGGTCGCCCTGCCAGTCGCACATCCGCCCGCCCGCGCCCTCGACGATGGGCACCAGCGCGGCGAAGTCATGCAGCTTCAGCCCCGCCTCGACGACGATGTCCATCCAGCCGCTCGCGACGCAGCCATAATTATAGCAGTCGCCGCCCAGCACCGTGCTCATCACCGCGCCGTCGAGATGCTCGAAGGCATGGAGCTGGTCGTCGCCGAACAGCGCGGGCGAAGTGGTGGCGAGGATCGCCTGGTCGAGGTCGCGGCAGCGGCGCGTCGTGGCCGGCACGCCGTTGAACAGGGTCGGCCGCCCCGCCACGCCCAGCCAGCGCTCCCGCGTCACCGGCTGGTCGAGGATGCCGAGCAGCGGCCAGCCATCCTCGATCAGCGCGATCAGCGTGCCGAAGATCGGGCGGCCGGCGATGAAGGCGCGCGTGCCGTCGATCGGATCGAGCACCCACAGGCGCCCGCTCGTTCCTTCGCGCGTGCCGAACTCCTCGCCCTGGATGCCGTCCATCGGGCGCTCGGCGACGATCAGCCGGCGCATCGCTTCCTCGGCGGCGCGATCGGCGAGGGTGACCGGGGACTGGTCGTCCTTGGCCTCGAGGCCGTGGGCGCCGCGGAAATAGGGGAGGATCGCCGCGCCCGCCGCATCGGCAAGGCGTTCGGCAAGGGCGATATCGGCTGCGGTCACGGGCATTCGACACGCCCTAGCCCCGAGATTTTGACTCGCCAAGGTCACAAAGCCCTGCCACTCAACCGGCCGATGCGCCGCCGCCTGCTGATTCCGATCGCGTTCCTCGCCGCCACGCCCGCCGCGGCCCAGGGCCTGCGCGCCGTGCCCGCCCAGCCCGCCTCGGAGGCGGAGGCGCTGCGCGGCGTCGAGGTTTTCCTGGTCAATGAGGGCGATCTGGCCGTCACCGATGCCGGCCCGCGCCAGATCGAGGTCACTGCGGTGGACGGCACGCGCCTGGTGCTCGAGCGCGCGCCCGGCCCGCTGCCCACCGTCGGGCCGCACGGCTTCGCCAAGGCGCGCTACGTGCCGGTGAGCGTGGCCGGCCGCGCGGTGCCGCCCACCGAACAGCACGCCGCCGCCGAGATCCCGCAGGGGGAGACGGTGGTGCAGAGCGCGACCGGCAGCTCGGCCGCCTTTGTCGACCGGTTCGAGGCGCACGAGCCGATCTATGGCGCGTTCGGCCTGAAGGATGCCGGCGGCAAGCTGCAGGTGAGCTTCGCCTTCCGCCCGTTCGGTGAGAAGGCGCCGCTCAAGCTCGGCAATTTGCGCTTCGCCTATACCCAGACGATGTTCTGGGCGCTGAACCGGCCTTCGGGGCCGTTCCGCTCGACCAATTACAGCCCCGAAGTCTATGCCGACATTCCCTTCGACGACACCACCAAGGTGGCGCTCGGCTATCGCCATGATTCGAACGGGCGCGGCGTGGCCGACTCGGTCGATCTCAACCGGGTGTTCCTGCGCGCCGAGAAGCGCTTCGACCTGGGCGGCGACTGGCATCTCGACGTCGCGCCCCAGGCCTGGTTCTATCTCGGCCGGCTTGGAACCGCGCCGGACGTGAAGGATTATTTCGGCTATACCAGCCTCACCGCCGCGATCGGCCAGCAGGACGGGTTGAAGCTTTCGCTCACCGGCCGCGGCAATTTCGAGACGGGCAAGGGCGCGGCCGAATTGTTCGTCTCCTATCCCCTGGCGCGGATTGCCAAGGGAGTTGGCTTCTATATCTTCGGCCAGGCCTTTACCGGCTATGGCGAGGCGCTGGACAATTATCGCCGGAACGACACCCATGCCCGGATCGGCATCGCGCTGACGCGCTAGCCGCCGGCAACGACATTCAGGAGGATCGCCATGCGCAAATTGCTGATCGCCGCCGCCGCCCTGTCGCTCGCCGTGCCGGCCGCCGCCGCGCTCAAACCCGGCCAGCTCGCTCCCGATTTCACCGCGCCGGGCGCGATGGCGGGCAAGCCCTTCACGGTCAACCTCAAGGCGGCGCTGAAGAAGGGGCCGGTCGTCCTCTATTTCTTCCCCGCCGCCTTTACCGAAGGCTGCAATGCCGAAGCGCATGCCTTTGCCGAGGCGCTGCCCGATTTCCAGAAGGTCGGCGCCAGCGTGATCGGGATGACCGCGGGCAATATCGACAAGCTCGAGGCGTTTTCGGCGGAGAAATGCGCCGGCAAGTTCGCCGTCGCGGCCGCCAGCCCGGAGATCGTCAAGGCCTATGACGTCCAGCTCACCCGGCCCGACGGCACTGCCACCAAGATCACCAGCCGGACCTCCTATGTGATCGCGCCGGACGGCAAGCTGCTCTTCGTCCATTCGGACATGAGCCCGGCGGGTCATATCCGGCTCTCGCTGGAAGCCGTCCAGAAATACCGGGCCGCGCACAGGCACTGATCTCCGGCATTGGTCTCCGGAGTCGATATTTTCACGAGTCCGCAAGCTTTGCTCACCGGTTATTAGCAGTTGGGGCCTAGTCTGCGCGGCGTGGCGGTGTTGCGGGTCGGTGCCGTCGGGACCAAATTTCTGGCGAGGAATTGAGGCGATGGTCGCGGCCAAGGCCGTTCGGGTGGCAAGCGGTTCCCAGGCCGCACGTAGCCTGTACGACCGCATCGGGGAATTTCTGATAGACCAGCGGCTGGATCCCGATCCGGCCAACTATGCTTTCGCCTATCAGCTCCTCGCCAACCCCGATGGTCCGCTCGCCCGGGCGGTGCACGCGCTGACCGATGGCGGCGTCCGCCTCACCCGGCGCGACATCGAGACGCTGGGTTGCGATGCGCAGCCCGTCGCCGGCATGCCCACCGCCACGCTCGAGAAGGCCCAGGGGCTGGTCGCCCAGACCCAGATGCAGGTCGAGGGCTTTCAGGACATGGTCACGGCCATGCGCGCCGAGACGAAGGATTTCGGCCGCGACCTCGCCGCCAGCGCCCAGGCGATGCGCAGCTCGGGCGGCGACGATATCGAGATCGGCCGCATCACCGCGACGATGCTCGAGCGGGTCCGCAACGCCGAGGAGCGGCTGGAGACTGCCAATCGCGAGGCCAGCGAGCTGCGCACCAAGCTGGAGGAAGCGCGCGACAATGCGCGCCGCGACCCGCTGACCGGCCTGCCCAATCGCCGCGCCTTCGAAGAGGCTTATGCCGCCCAGGCCTCGGCGGGCGCGCGGATCTGCATGGCCGTGTGCGACGTCGATCACTTCAAGTCGGTCAACGACCGGTTCGGCCATGTCGTCGGCGACCGGGTGCTCAAGGCGCTCGGCGAAGCGCTGTCCGACACCTGCAAGGGGCATCTCGTCGCGCGCTATGGCGGTGAGGAGTTCGTCGTCCTGTTCACCGGCCTCGAGCTGATGGCGGCGCGCGAGGTGCTCGACCGCGCCCGCCTCGCCGTCTCCGCCAAGCGCTATCGCCTGCGCGAGACCGACGCGCCGCTGGGCGAGATCACCTTCTCCGCCGGCCTCAGCCCGGCGGCCCAGGGCGAAGTGTTCGGCACCGTGTTCCACCGCGCCGACCAGCTTTGCTACGCCGCTAAGAATGGTGGCCGCAACTGCATCCGCGTCGACTGACCGGAATCGGACGGTTACTGTCCGCCTTTGATTGGGAAATTACACCATAGCTTGGCGTGAAATTTCCCAACTGCGCGTAACTTTCTTACTCGCCCTCAATGAAATCAATCACTTATAAAACTGGCACGCTCCCTGCAATCCATCTGGCATCGGCAACGCCGGATGGTCCGGCAGCCGACAATACGGGGAGTAACTATCATGGCCGTTCGTATCAGCTCGTTCCAGCACAGCGTTGCCGTCATCGGCGCCGTCGTCCTCACCTATGCCATCGTGCTCTTCTCCTCGCCCGTGGTTCCGATCGCGTGACTCGCAGCGGTCAGCACGGAACGGAGAGGATAAGCATGACGCGCAGCCTGATGATCGGGATGGCCTCCTTCGCCATCACCGCAATGGCGATCGCCACGGTCGGCCTGCAGGGTTTCAGCCACTTCGGCTGAACCCTGCCGGACCGCCCGGCGGCGGCCCCCAACCCCGGCGGAAGCTCGGCCCGCCCTTACGGTTTCCCCAGGCATTCCATCCGGATGCCGCGATGCCCGAAACCGCCGAGACATCCGTGACCCGCTCCGGACATGAGCGCGGGACTTCAGCCCAGACCCCAATGGCAGCCGTGCCGCCACCGCGCGCATCACGGCATGACGGCTTGTGCATCAGGCGGCGGCACCGGCTCCCACCGGCCCGATCGGGGCTTCCTCGCCTCGCGAATAGGTGCCGGTGAGCAGCCCGGCGGCGATCACCCGGCCTTCCATCGCGCGCAGGATCGCGCCGCGCCCGGGATTCTCGCCGGGATCCTCGCCTTCGTTCAGCGCGAAGAGCTGGAAGGCGTAATTATGCTCGCCATGCCCGTTGGGCGGATCGGGCGGCAGCCAGCCCTCGACGAAGCGGCTGTTGCGGCCGATATCCTCCCCGTCCGGGCTGCCCTCGCCATCGGGCGCGATCTCGCCTTCCTTGAGGTTGCCGTCGAGCGGCAGGCCCCAGACGATCGCGTGCACCACCGGCTGCGGGGTCGGCGCATCGGGGTCCTCGACGATCAGCACCAGCCGCGCCGTGCCTTCGGGCACGCCCGTCCAGAAGAGCGGCGGTGAGACGCCTTCGCCATCGGCGGTGAACCGATCGGGCAGCCGCGCGCCATTGGCGAAGGCCGGGCTGGCGAGATGGATCACGCCTTCGCCGGCCAGTTCGGGCCGGACGATCGCCAGCTTGTCGGCGCCGGCGCGAAACGGGCTCAGCGCCTTGCCGAGCCAATGGGGAAGATGTTCGAGCATAAGCACCCCGGGGATTGCCCGATCGGAGCGATCAGGACCTTGCGGGAAAAGCGCATGGCGGCGCCGGGAGTTTCATTCCGCCGCAGTCTCCGCGCCGTAGATGTCGAGATCGAGATACAGCCCGCGTTCGGCGAGCAGGGCGAGCGTGCCCGCTTCCAGCAGCATCCCTTCATTCCATTCGGCGAGGAAAAGGCCCGCGAAGATCCGGCCGCCGAACCGCGTCGAGAAATCGCGCCAGATATCAAGATCGCTGGTGAGCGGCGCCAGCAGCGAGCGAATCTGCCCATCGAGATCGCCGGGCGAACAGTCTTCGGCCTTGATACGCCACGAGCCGGTAGGCGCGATCTTGGCGGCACCGCGCGCGGTATGCCATGTGCCGCCCTTGCGGACCCCGACCGTCGGCACGCCACCCAGCCCGGCGGTCAGTTCCTCCGGATCGAGGCTATCGCCGTAGAATCCCAGCAGCGCTGCGGTCCGGTGCGGCCCCGCCATTAAAGGTCGAGCTTCTCGTAATCGGCGGGGGGCGGGATCCCCTCCATCCGCTCGCTGAGCAGCGGGCGGAAGCTCGGGCGGCTCTTCATGCGGATGTACCAGCCCTTGGCCTGTTCGTGGCTCTTCCAGTCGATCCCGCCAAGATAGTCGGCGATCGAGATCTGGGCCGCGGCGGCAAGATCGGCGAGGCTCATCGTCGGGCCCGCCAGCCAGGTGCGGTGATCGAGCAGATAGTCGATATAGTCGAGATGGTTGACCGCCGCCTTCATCGCATTGCGCAGGGCCTGGCCGTCGGGCGACTGCTTGTAGACGATGCGCTTCAGCATCCGCTCGTGGAGCAGGGGGGCGGTGATCTCGGCATAGAAATTGGTATCGAACCAGATCGCCAGGCGGCGGATCTCGGCGCGATCGGTGGCGGTGCCGTTGAGCATTGGCGCCTTGTTCACCGTCTCCTCGAAGAACTCGCAGATCACCTGCGAATCGATCAGCGTCACGCCGCGCTCGTCATCGACCATCACCGGCACCTGGCCGGTGGGATTCAGGTCGAGGAACTCGTCGCGCCGCAGCCAGGGCGATTCGCGCACCGGCTCATAGCCCACGGCCTTCTCGCCCAGCAGCAGGCGGACCTTGCGCGAGAAGGGACAGAGCGGGAATTGGTAAAGCTGCCACATCGGCTCGCTTTAGGACCCGGGACGCGCCCGCGTAAAGCGCTTGCGGACGCGGCTTGCGTCCGAGACGCGCGGCAGCGCGCCATATGGTTGCGGCGGCTCCTCCGCCCCCGGGCGATCGTTGCGCGGGCGGATCAGTTCTTGAGCGCGGCGCGCAGCGGGGCGAGCGCCGCGCGCAGCCGGGCAGCGGTCTGGTCGAGCGATTCCTGCATCTGCAGCGCACCGTCGGTGAGTTTGCCCGCGACGGCGACGGCGGCGCGCGCATCCTGGTGGAAATGCTTCTCGAAATCGGGATCGTTGCGGCGTTGGATGTCGCGCAGCGTGTCCTGCTCGCCGATCCTGGGATCGGCATAGCGGGCGATGGGGCCGACCCGCGTGTCGAGCACGATGCCGGCGAGGTTGGTGAGCATCGCCGCCGCGCCTTCCTGCACCATCGGATTGTTCAGCGCGCGGGCGAGCGCCTCGGCCCTGTCGCGGGTGGAGGCGTCGCGGGGAGAGGCGTCGCGGGTGGACGCCGGCTGCGACTGCTGGGCGAGCGCCGGCATCGCGACGGCGCAGAACAGGGCGGCAGTGAGGACGAGACGCATGGCACGCTCCGGAGTCGGACTCGGATATCCTGACTTCATATCACAAATGGCCGGCATTGGCGCAGCAGGTTGCGACGAGCCGTGCCTCCCCTCCCGGGAGCGGGGCCTTGCGCGGGATGCTAGTCCTCGGCGTCCTTCACGGCGCCGTGCCCGATCGGCACCGAGAGCAGGCGGTTCAGCTGGGCCCTGAACTCGCCGAGATCGCCGCCGGTAAGCTGCTGCGTGCTGGTGAACGACACCGAGCGCGGATTCACCGCCATGCCGTTGCGATAGAGTTCGTAATGGAGGTGCGGGCCGGTCGAGAGGCCGGTATTGCCCACCGCGCCGATCCGCTGCCCGCGGCGCACATGCTCGCCGTTGCGCACATAGATGCGGCTCAGATGGCCATAGCCGGTGCCATAGCCGCCGCCATGAGTCACCTTGATGAAATTGCCATAGCCGCTGCTGCGGCCGGCGAACTGGACCACGCCGTCGCTCGCGGCGAAGACCGGCGAGCCCCAGGGCGCGGCGATGTCGACGCCGCGGTGCATGCGGGTATAGCCGAGGATCGGATGGCGGCGCATGCCGAAGCCCGAGGAGAAGCGGCCGTTCGCCGGCATCGCCATCGCGCCGGTGCTGTTGCCCTTGCCCGAACCATCGAACCAGCTGGTCTTGCCGCCCTGCTCGAACGGCGCGAGCTGCACCTTGTTCGAGCAGCCGCTGACGCCGGCATACATCAGGCTGCCGAGCTGCACCTCGCCGGTTTCGGCGCGGGCCTGGCCGACGATGATGTCGAACTTGCAGTCCGAGCCGAGCCGCGAGACCGGCGTGCGAGTGGCGAGCGTCTTGATATAGGTCTCGACCGCCTTGGCGGGCGCGCCGGCGGCGCGGGCCGAGCGATAGAGCGACCGGCCGATGGTGCCCTGGATGCGCAGCGGCGTCCGGTCGATCGCGATCGGGATCGCGCGCATCGACAGCACGTTGCCGGTGCGCACGAACTCGACGCGCTGATCGAAGCGGGTGCGGATATCGAGCTTCTCGAGCGGGCGTGGCTGCGACTTGTCGACGCGGCGGCCCAGCGTGTAGTCGGCCATGGTGTTGGACTGAATCTCGTCCAGCGCAACGGCCTTGGTGATCATGCTGCTCACCGTGGTGGCGTCGGCCTTGCCGATGCCCGAGCGCAGCAGCGTCGCGAGCAGCGCGCCGCCCGAAGCCAGCTTGGTGGTGCCTTCGAGGAGCGGTCGCTCCGGCGTGTCGGTGAGCGGCGCGACCAGCCCGGTGGCGGCGACGCGGGCGCCGGTGCCGGAGCCCATGCCGAGCGGCTTGATCGCGTGCGCCTGGGTCGCGTCGAACTCGGCGCCCGAAAGCGGCGCGGGAACGGTGCCGTAGATCGGGTTCTCGAAGCCGGGCGCGAGCAGCAGGGTGGCGGTGATCAGGGCGACGCAGGTTGCGGCGCCGCGATACCAGGTCAGCGAGCCGATGCGCGAGCCCAGGTCCGGCGCGAACTCGAAGTCGGCGAAGCGCTCGCTCAGGCGTGCGGCCAGGCCGCGCGCCGGTGCCGCGGCAAGCGCCGATGCGCCGCCGCCGGTCAGCCCCTCTCCATGGTCACTACGCAGATACAAGGCGCAACGCCCCCCAAAAGGTCGTCGATGTCGTGCCGTAAACCCCCGGCTACCGACAAGATCACTGTGGAAGGCAGGACTTAAAGTCAAATTAAGCACCCTGTTCGGGGCCGGCTCGTGCGGCGAGTTGTGCCACCTCGCGGATGAAGCGAAGCGTTCAGCATATTCGCCAGTATTTCCAACATGGTTAAGGCGGATCGCCAATCCGGGGGAGTTGCTTAAGGGGCGACTCGGAACGATCTTGGGAGTCGCAATGAGTCGTTTCGCGCGTTCTCCGATCACCGCCGTGCTGGGCCCCACCAACACCGGCAAGACGCATCTCGCAGTGGAGCGGATGGCCGGCCATGCCAGCGGCATGATCGGCTTCCCGCTGCGGCTGCTGGCGCGCGAGGTCTATGATCGCGTCGTCAGGATGAAGGGCAGCGATGCCGAGGTCGCGCTGATCACCGGCGAGGAGAAGCTCCTGCCGCCCAAGGCGCGCTGGTTCCTGTGCACCGCCGAGAGCATGCCGCTGGAACGCGAAGTCGCATTCGTCGGCCTGGACGAGGCGCAGCTGGGCGCCGATCCCGAGCGCGGCCATGTCTTCACCGATCGGCTGCTGCGTGCCCGCGGCCGCGAAGAGACGATGATCCTCGGCTCGGACAGCCTGAAACCCATGCTGAAGGCGCTGGTGCCCGAGGCCGAGGTGATCGGCCGGCCGCGCTTCTCGACCCTCAGCTATGCCGGGGCCAAGAAGCTCTCCCGCCTGCCGCGCCGCTCGGCGATCGTCGCGTTCAGCGCCGAGGAAGTCTATGCCGTCGCCGAGGCGCTTCGCCGGCTTCGCGGCGGTGCGGCAGTGGTGATGGGGGCGCTCAGCCCCCGCACCCGCAATGCCCAGGTGGCGATGTTCCAGGCGGGCGAGGTCGATTATCTCGTCGCCACCGATGCGATCGGCATGGGCCTCAACATGGACGTGCACCATGTCGCCTTCGCCTCGCTTGCCAAGTTCGACGGACGCCGCCAGCGCCGGCTGACCGTGGCCGAGATGGCGCAGATCGCGGGGCGCGCCGGGCGGCACCAGAAGGACGGGACCTTCGGCGCGCTGCACGAGGAAGGCCCCAATGCCTTTACGCCGGAGGAGGTGCTCGCGATCGAGGGGCACCGGGTGCCGCCGCTGGAGAAGCTCTACTGGCGCGAAGGCGAGCCGGACTTCGCCAGTGTCGAGGCGCTGATCGCCAGCCTGGAGGCCAGGCCGAACAGCGATGTGCTGCGCGCCGCGCCCGAGGCGGTGGACCTGGCCGTGCTCAAGCGGCTTTCGGAAGAGGATTGGGTCCGCCAGCGGGTGCGCGCGCCGGCGATGGTCAAGCGGCTCTGGGCGGCGTGCGGCCTGCCCGATTTCCGCAAGCTCGGGCCCGAGCCGCACAGCCGCTTCGTCGGCCGGCTGTTCGGGCATCTCTCCGAGGGGCGCGGCCACGTGCCGCACCAATGGTTCGCCGACGAGATCCAGCGGCTGGACAATATGGGCGGCGATGTCGAGACGCTTGCCGGGCGCATCGCCGCGGCGCGCAGCTGGGCCTATATCGCGCACCGCGCGGACTGGCTGGAGGACCCGATCCACTGGGCCGAGCGCACGCGCGCCGTGGAGGAGAAGCTCTCGGACGCGCTGCACGCCAGCCTGACTCAGCGCTTCGTCGACAAGCGCACCACCGTGCTGCTGCGCCAGATCGGCGCCGACGCCTCGAACCTGCCGGTGACGATCGGCCCCGAGGGCGAAGTGACCGTCGAGGAACATGCCCTGGGCACGCTCACCGGCTTTCGCTTCACTGTCGCGCCCGAGGCGCGCGCCGCGGACAAGCGCATGCTGCTGGCGGCGGCGGAGAAGCGGCTGGGCGGCGAATATCGCAAGCGCGGGGCCGCGCTGGCCGAGGCGGAGGATGCGGCCATCGCGCTGACCGGATCGGTGCTCGCCTGGAACGGCGTGGCGGTCGCGGCGCTGGAGCCGGGCCCCAATATCGTCCGGCCACGCATCCGGCTGGATCGCGCGCTCGACGTGCTCGATCCCCCGGCGAGAACGGCAGTGCAGGCCCGGCTCGAACGCTGGTTCGCCGACCAGATCGGCAAGCACCTGGCCGTGCTCGGCAAGCTCGACGCGGCGGCGCGCGATCCGGCCGCCGGTTCGCCGCTGCGCGCGCTCGCCAATGCGCTGCTCGAGGCCGGCGGGCTGCTGCCGCGCCGTGCCGCAGCCATGCTGGTGGAGGCGCTCGACCCGCCGGCGCGCCAGCGGCTGCGCACGATCGGCGTCACCATCGGCACGCTCGACATCTTCGCTCCCGCGCTGCTCAAGCCCGGCGCGGCGCGCTGGCGGCGCGAGCGGATGGGGCTGGCCGACGCGCCGCGCGACGGCGCCACGGCGCTGCCGCGCGGCGCGCCGGGCGCCGATCTCGTCCATGGCTATCGCCCACTGGGCGCGCAGGCTGTGCGCGTCGACCTGGTCGAGCGCATCGCCCGCGCCGCGCACGACGCGCGCCAGGGCCGCAAGCCCTTTGCTCCCGATCCGGCGCTCGCCACTTCGATGGGACTGACCGGCGAGACGCTGGCGCGGCTGATGGCCCAGCTCGGCTTCCGCACGGCCCGTTCGGCGGAGGGCGAGCCGCAACGCTGGATCTGGCAGGGGCTGGTGGCGCCGCCCCGGCCCAAGGCGCCGCCGCGCGACAATGCCTTCGCGGCGCTCCAGGCCCTGAAGCATGGGTGACGGCGCGGCGATGCGGATCGACCGGTTCCTCTGGTGGTCGCGCCTGGCCAAGACGCGCTCGGCGGCGCAGGCGATCGCCGAAAAGGGCCTGCTGCGCATCGATGGCCGCCGGGTCGAGCGCAGCTCGGCCACGGTGCGCGTGGGGTGCGTCGTGGCCTTCCCGCTCTATGGCAAGGTTCGGGTGATCCGGGTCGAGTTGCTGCCCGTCAGGCGCGGCCCGCCGGCCGAGGGGCGCGCCTGCTATCAGGACCTGGTGGTCACTGAGAACGTCTCGCAGGAAGCGCCAACTGATTGACGCAGCGAATCCACAGGCATAGCAGGACCCCCACGTCTTCGATCCAAGGGGCCAGTTTCCATGACCTATGTCGTCACCGACGCCTGCATCCGGTGCAAGTACATGGATTGTGTCGAGGTCTGTCCGGTCGACTGTTTCTACGAAGGCGAGAACATGCTCGTCATCAATCCGAACGAGTGCATCGACTGCGGCGTCTGCGAGCCGGAATGCCCGGCCGAGGCGATCCTGCCCGATACCGAGAACGGCCTCGAGAAGTGGCTGGAGCTCAATCGCACCTATTCGGAATCCTGGCCCAACATCACGCAGAAGGGCGATGTGCCCGCCGACGCCGATGCGATGAAGGGCGTCGAGGGCAAGTTCGAGCAGTTCTTCTCGCCGGAGCCCGGTTCGGGCAGCTAGCCTCTAGTTCTTGCCGATGCCCGTCAGGATGTCGGCCATCTCCTTGCGCTGCTTGGGGTCAGGCTCCTCCGCTGCCGCGATGCGCCGCCAGTGCATCATCTCGGCCGCCGCTTCCCGGTCGGTCGCCGTCTTCCCATCGGGCGCCGCGCCCCGGAACCCGGCCCGTTGGATGCGCGCGGCGGCATCCGTGCGGCTGCCGGCATGGTCGGTCTGGGCATGGGCGCCACGCCGCGCGGCGCCGGCATGGAGCGTGCGCGCGCTGGCCAGGCCGTGCGGCCTGCCCTGGCCGTTCTCGAAGCAGCGCGCGAGATCATGGGCCGAATCGCCACGCTGCGGCGCAGCACGTTCGAACCGGGCACAGGCCCTTGCCGGATCGCGGGGCCAGCCGATCCCGTCGAAATTGCCGGCCTCGCCTGCGCGCTTGGAAGCGGGGGCGCCGCCCTGCAGCGCCAGGGTCGCGATCCGGCGGACGAACTCCGCCGGTGCCAGCGTCTCACATGTGTCGAGCAACGCCTTGAGCGCCGATGAGAAGATGGCGCCGGCGTCCTGGGCCTGAAGGAGCAGAAGTGGCGCGAACATGTCTCAGCAATGCTCGAGTCGAGAGGCAGCCACAATCCTGCGATTAATTGCATATTTTCGCTGCAAGGCGGCACGGTCGGTCTGGTAATTTTATTGCAAACGTGTTAAATGCCCCGAGACGGAGGAAAAATCGCCTCCGCCCGGAGAAGCAAAGAGAAGTCGCCCCGATCAGCCCGTCCCGCATTCGCCGGGGCGGACGCCGAGCCCGTCGGGGCCGGTTATCACGAAAGGTTCCTCGCACATGGCTGCCAAGGCGCTGTCCTTCGATGTCGGCGATTATGTCGTTTACCCCAAGCACGGCGTGGGCCGTGTTATCGAGCTGCAGAAATCCGAGATCGCGGGGATGCAGCTCGAACTCTACGTGCTGCGCTTCGAAAAGGAGAAGATGACGCTGCGCGTTCCGACCAACAAGGCCGAGAGCGTCGGCATGCGCAAGCTTTCGAGTGACAAGACACTCAAGGAAGCGCTCGATACGCTGAAGGGGAAGCCGAAGGTCAAGCGCACCATGTGGTCGCGCCGCGCCCAGGAATATGAAGCGAAGATCAATTCGGGCGACCTGGTGTCGATCGCCGAGGTGGTCCGCGACCTGTTCCGTGCCGACGACCAGCCCGAGCAGAGCTATTCCGAGCGCCAGATCTTCGAAGCGGCGGCCAGCCGCCTCGCCCGCGAGCTCGCGGCGATGGAGGAAGTGGACGAGCCGGCCGCGCTCGAGAAGATCCTCGAGATCCTGCGCAAGGCCGCGGCGATCCACAACAAGGACAAGGTTCCGGCCTGATCTCGGCCGGCATCGAAGCCCGAGGAAAGGGGCGGCCTTGAAAACCGCCCCTTTTCCTTGTTTCATCGATGGTGTATTATACATCCAACACACATACTGCTTCGGGAGGAAGTTTCGATGCGCGCTGCCCTGTTCGCTCTTGCCCTGCTGCCGCTCACGGCCATCGGTGCCTGTCACGCCAGCTGGGAAAAGGAAGGTCACAAGGTCACGCCGAGCGGCGTCGGCGCCAAGCGCAGCTATGACGCGAGCGGCTTCACCAAGGTCGACCTGCGCGGGCCCGATGACATCGAGGTGCGGAACGGCGGCCAGTTCGCGGTCACGGCCGAAGGCGATACGGCGGTGCTCGACCAGCTTGAAGTCCGGGTGGTCGACGGTACGCTGCGCGTCGGCCGCAAGGACCGCAACGGGTTCACGATCAGCAACGATCGCGGCGTGAAGGTTCATGTCGTCCTGCCGAAGCTCGATGGCGCGAGCGTCAGCGGCTCGGGCAACATGAGCATCGACAAGGCCGAGGGCGCTTTCCGCGGCGCGATCGCCGGTTCGGGCAATCTCGGCATCGCCGCGCTCGCCGCGACCGACGCCGATCTCTCGATCGCCGGCTCGGGGGATCTCACCGTCGCGGGTACGGTCAGCCGGCTCAATGCCTCGATCGCCGGATCGGGCGACATCGACGCCAGCAAGCTCACCGCCACGGGCGCCAGCATTTCGATCATCGGCTCGGGCAGCCTGCGCGGCGTCGTGAAGGGCGGGGCCTCGGTCTCGATCGCGGGTTCGGGCGATGTCGATCTCACCGGCGGCGCGAAATGCTCGGTGAGCGCGGTGGGTTCGGGCGAGGCGCATTGCTCCTGAGCTTGCCTCGGCGTTGAAGCCGCGCGAGGGTGCGGCCATGTATCGGCTCGCCCTCGTTCCCCTGCTGCTCCTCGGCACCGCCGCCGCGCCGGCGGACGAGCGCGTCGTGATGGTCACCGGTTTCGACCGGCTGCGCATCGACGGGCCGTTCGCGGTGGAGGTGGTGCCCGGAGCGCCGGGCGTGACGCTCACCGGCGAGCGCGCCGCGCTCGACCGGGTGGGCGTGCGCGTGGAGGCGGGAACGCTGATCGTCAATGCCGGCACGCAAAGCTGGGAATCGGCCGCGGGCAAGACCGCGAGCGGCGCGCGCATCCGCGTCACGGTGCCCGGGCTGCGCGTGGTGCAGACCAATGGCGGCGCGTTGCTGAAGATCGCCGAGATGCGCGGCAACCGGCTCGACGTCTCGCTGAACGGGGCGGGACGGATCGATATCGGCAAGGTCGACGCGCAGGATCTGAGCGTTACCCTGGCCGGTACCGGCACGGTGGCGCTCGCGGGCAACGCGCTGCACGCGCGCGTGCGGCTCTATGGCACCAGCAACCTCGACGCGGCGGCGCTGACCACTGCCGATGCGCTGCTCGTCTCGGGGAGCGGCGGGGCGCTGGTGATGAACGTGCGCTACAACGCCCAGATCAGCGCGACGTCGAGCGGCGTGGTCCGGGTGCTCGGCTCCGCCAAATGCCGGGTGATCGGGCAGGGCCCGGTGGAATGCGCCGATCTCGAGCCGCGCCGGGGCGGCTAGGCCGCGAGCGGGAAGCGCAGCAGCCGGTCCTCGAGCGCGACCAGCGCCTGCGCGCTGCACCCCACTGCGCGGGCGATCTCCGGATGATGCGCGTCCAGTCCGCCGGTGAGCGCGCCGAAGGCCGGCAGGATCAGCTTGGTCGGCGAGGCGACGAAGCAGCGCCGCGCCACCTGTCGACCCCGGATGCGCAGGCGCAGCTTGGGGTGGAAATGGCCCGACAGCTCGGGGCGCGGATCGTCCGGCTCGGCCTCGTGGCGCAGGACCAGCCCGTCGACCTCCGCCTCCGCCAGGATCGCGCCGCCAAAGGGATCGATCAGCAGGCTGTCGTGATTGCCGGTGATCCAGCGCCAGTCGAGCCGGGTGGTGAGCCGGGCGAGCAGCGCCCGCGCATCCCCGGGCAGCCGTTCGCAGCCTTCCGAATCATGGAAGCTGTCGCCCAGGCACCAGAGCTCGCGCGCCTGGGTCCGCTCCGCCAGCGCCTCGATCGCCTGCAGGGTCGCGATCGAATCATAGGGAGGCAGCATCTGCCCGCGCGCGGCGAACCAGCTGCCCTTCTCGAAATGCAGGTCGGCAACGAGCAGGGCCCGCCGCGCCGGCCAGTAGAGCGCGCCCTCGGGCAGCGCCATCAGGTCGTGGCCGGCGAACGAAAGGGGAACCATCATGCCGCTATCGATCCTGGCGGCCGCGCCGTCAACAGCGCAGCATCGGCACCTTGCGGCCCTGATAGGTGATCGTGCCGTGATCCTGGTCGGCGCGCTCGATCGTGTAGCTGCGCGTCTCGGGCGGGTTCACCTTCTCGGCGCCGTCGCTCGCCGCGGCGTCATAGCGTTCGCGGATCGTCTCGGTCACTATGTTCCCGGCCAGCGCCCAGCCGCCCATCTCGCCGCTATTGTCGAGGCTGCCATCGGCCGCATAATGGGCGATGAAGTCGCTCGCGCAGCTCGCTTCGAACGACCAGCTGCCGACCAGCCATTCGCGCAGCGGCGCGCTGGCGGCGCCAGCCGCAGCCGCTGCGGGCGCGGCAGCGGCCTCGCTTGCCTCGGCCTTCGGCACCGGCTTGGCCGCATCGGGCTGGCAGGCCGCCAGCGCCGCGCCGCCGAGCATCAAAGCAATGAATCGAGCCCCCTCATGCATGGCCCGAACCTAGCCGAGCTGGCCGATTCGGGCCAGTGCGATCAGGCTGGAACCTTCGCCGTCTCGCCGATCTTCGCCAGGATCCGCACCCAGGAGCGGATGCCCTTGTGAAAGCTCTTCAGATCATATTTCTCGTTGGGCGAATGGATATTGTCGTCGGTCAGCGCGAAGCCGACCAGCACGGTGTCCATCCCCAGGATCCTCGAGATCGACGTGACGACCGGGATGCCGCCGCCGCAGCCGATCAGCGCCGCCTTGCCCCATTCGGCATCGAGCGCCGCCCGGGTGGCCTCCAGCGGCGGGCTGTCGCTCGATACCGAGACCGCGGGGCTGCCCGGGCCACGCCCGGTGAACACGGCCGAGCAATCGGCGGGCAGGCGCGAGCGGACATGCTCCTCGAACGACGCCCAGACCTTTTCCGGGTCCTGGCCCCCCGTCAGGCGGAAGCTCACCTTGGCATGGGCCTCCGCCGGAATGACCGTCTTGAAGCCTTCGCCGGTATAGCCGCCCCAGATGCCGTTGACCTCGGCGGTCGGCCGCGACCAAATCTGCTCGAGCACGTCATGGCCCTTCTCGCCGGCGGGCACGCGCAGCCCGATCTCGCCGAGAAAGCCGCCGGCATCGAAGCCGAGCGCGTCCCAGCTCTCACGGACCGCCGGCGTCACTTCGGGCACGCCGTCATAGAAGCCGGTCAGCGTCACTCGGCCATCGGCGTCCCTCATTTCGCCCAGGATCGTGCAGAGCAGCTGGATCGGGTTGCGGGCCGCGCCGCCATAGAGGCCGGAATGGAGATCGCGCGAAGCCGCGCGGATCGTCACCTGGCCCGCCGCCATGCCGCGCAGCCCGATGGTGAGGCCCGGCGTCTCGGTGTCCCACATCAGCGTATCGCAGATCAGCGCGAAATCGGCCTTCAGCTCCTCGGCATGGGCATGGAGGAACGGCTCGAGGCTGGTCGAGCCCGATTCCTCTTCCCCTTCGAACAGGATCGTCACCTTGCACGGCAGCCTGCCCTCGGTCTCCTTCCAGGCGCGGCAGGCCTCGACAAAGGTGCGCAGCTGGCCCTTGTCGTCCGACGCGCCGCGGCCGACGATCTGCTTCGCGCCGTCGCCGCGCGTCTCGATCACCGGATCGAACGGATCGCGCTTCCACAACTCGATCGGATCGACCGGCTGCACGTCGTAATGGCCGTAGAACAGGACGTGCGGAACCTGCTCGCCCGCCGGCCCGTCATGATGCGCGACCACCATCGGATGGCCCGGCGTCTGCGCGACGCGGGCGGCGAAGCCCAGGCCGGCCAGCTCGTCGGCCAGCAGCTTCGCGGCGCGCTGGCATTGTTCGGCATAGGCAGGATCGGTCGAGACCGAGGGGACGCGCATCAGCGCGAAGAGGCGGTCCAGGCTGTCGTCGAGATGCGCCTCGACATAGTCGAGCGCCTTGGTGGAGTCGGTCATGCGGGAGCGCTACGCCTGTGGACGGGGCGGAGCAAGCCGGCGCGCGCCGGCGGCAGGCCCTACGCCCCGCCGATCCAGGTCTCGCGGACCTGCCCCGCATCGTCGAGCAGCACCAGGTCGGCGGCATGGCCGGTCGCGATCCGGCCATGCGTGTCGCCCAGGCCCATCAGCCCGGCCGGGCTGGCGCTCGCCATCGTCACCGCGGTGGCGAGATCGACGCCGAGCATCGCAACCGCGTTGCGCACCGCCGCCGCCATGTCGAGATGCGACCCGGCCAGCGTGCCGTCGTCGCTGCGGCAGGCGCCGTCCCGCACGGTGATGTGGCGGCCCTGCAGCACGAACGCGCTCGCATCCGATCCGACCGAGGGCATCGCATCGGTCACCAGCATGAAGCCGCTGGCCGGCTTGCAGCGCAGCGCCAGGCGGAGCGTGGCCGGATTCACGTGATGGCCGTCGACGATCAATCCGCAGACCAGCGCGTCCGAATCGAGCGCGGCGCCGACCATGCCAGGCTCGCGCGAGCCGAGCGGCGACATGGCGTTGAACAAATGGGTGACGCCGCGCATGCCCGCGGCCACCGCCGCCTTGGCCTGATCGTAGCGCGCATTGGTATGCCCCGCCGCGACCACCACGCCCGCCGCGACGAGCTGCTCGATGTCCGAGACCGCCACCCGCTCGGGTGCCAGCGTCACCAGCGTGCGGCCGCGCGCCAGGCCGGTCAGCGCCGCGATCCCCTCCGCGTCGAGCGGACGGATCTTCTCGGCCGAATGGATGCCCTTGCGATCCACGTTGAGGAACGGGCCCTCGATATGGATGCCGAGCACCCCCGGCACGCCCGCCGCGATCGCCGCGTCCACGGCCGCCACGGCGCGGCGGATGACGTCGAGATCGTCGCTGATCAGCGTGGGGAGGAAGCCGGTGGTGCCGAAGCGGCGATGCGCGGCACCGATCGCGGCGATGCCCTCCACGGTCGGCGCGTCGTTGAACAGCACGCCGCCGCCGCCATTGACCTGGGTATCGATGAAGCCGGGGGCGAGCGTGCCGTCCAGGCGCCGCGACTCGGCGCCGGCGGGCACGGCGTCGGCCGGCGCCACGCCGGCGATCCGCGCGCCATCGATCAGGACGGCGACATCCTGGCGGAGCGCGCCGTCGACCAGCGCGCGAGTCGGTATCAGCGCCTGCATCAGATCGTCTCGGTCACCTTGGCGAGCGACGGCGGCCGATCGGGATCGAAGCCGCGCGCGATCGAGAGCGCGTTGGCGGCGCGGTAGAATGCCTGGATCTGCAGGATCGGCTCGATCGCCGGGCCGGCGGCAGGATGGGGGAGGTGGATCGCGCCCGGCACTTCGCCGCCGCTCACCAGCACTTCGCCGCCGCGCGCCAGCACGTCCGCAACCAGGTCGTCGACGCCGTCGGCAGTGGCGTCGTCCTGGCGGAAGACGAGCAGCGGGAAGCCGGGCCCGACCAGCGCCATCGGCCCGTGGCGGACCTCGGCGGCGCTGAACGCCTCGGCATGGAGGCCGCAAGTCTCCTTGAACTTGAGCGCCGCTTCCTGCGCCACGCCGAAGCCCAGGCCCCGGCCGATCACATAGAGGCCGCGCGCGTCGCGCAGCCGCTCGACCAGCGGCGACCAGTCGGCGCTCCACGCCTGTTCGAGCAGGTCGGGCAGCGCGGCGAGGCCGGCCGCGAGCGCTTCGTCACCGGCCCATTCGCTCACCAGATGGAGCTGGGCGGCGAGCGCGGCGATGTACGACTTGGTCGCGGCGACGCTGATCTCGGGTCCGGCCTGGAGCGGCACCAGCGTGTCCGATTCGGTCGCGAGCGGCGAATCGGCGACATTGACCATCGCCACGGTGCGCGCGCCGCTCTCCCTGGCGGCGCGCATCGCGGCCAGGATGTCGGGGCTCTTGCCCGATTGCGAGATGCCGAGTGCCAGCATGTCGGAATAATCGGTCTCGACGCCATAGACCGAGGCGATCGACGGCGAGACCGAAGTGGTCAGCAGCCCCAGCCGCGTCTCGATCAGATAGCGGCCGAAGGTGGCGGCATGGTCCGAGCTGCCGCGCGCGCAGGTGAGCACGCCGCGCGGGCGCGTGGCGCGCAGCCGGGCGCCCAGCTCGCGGACTACCGGCCCGTTCCGGTCGCGCTGGCGGCGAACGGTGGCGCCGGCCTCGGCGGCCTCAGCGAACATCCTCGTCGATTCGGGGTCGGTCATCGGTTCAGCCCCGCATGTCGAGTTCGGCGACGAAGTCATAGGCGTCGCCGCGATACCAGCTGGTGGTCGCCTCGATCACCCGGCCATCGGCCAGGAAGCCGCGGCGCTCGATATAGAGGACCGGCGCGCCCACTTCCACGCCCAGCAGTGCGGCCCGCTCTGCGTCGCACAATGCCGCGCGCAGCCGCTGGAGCGCGCGCACCGGGCGGTTGCCGGTCGCCTCGAGCGCGGCATAGAGCGACGAATCGACGGCATCGAGCCCGGACAGGCCGAAGCCCGGGATGATCGCGAACTCGAGCGCCATCGGCACGTCGTCGGCATAGCGGATACGGTGGAAGCGATAGACGGCGGTGCCGGGGCTGAGCCCGAAGGTGAGCGATTCCTCGCCCGTCACCACGCCCGATTCGCGAATCAGCCATTCGCTGCGCACGCTGCGCCCGCGCGAGGCCATGTCCTCGGAGAAGGACGAGAGCTTGGCGAACTGCTTCTCCACCCGGCCCGCGACGAAGGTGCCGGCGCCGTGGCGGCGGACCAGCAGCCCCTCGTCGACCAGCTTGTCGATCGCCTTGCGCAGCGTGATCCGCGAGACCGAGAGATCGGCGGCCAGGTCGCGCTCGGCGGGGAGCGCTTCGTTGGGCTTGAGCAGATTGTCGCGCAGCGCCTCGCGCAACGCGGTCTCGAGCTGCCGGTAGAGCGGCCCCCTGCCTGCTCCGTCGAGCGGCCTGATCTTTTGCGCCAGCAGCGGCATCGGTTCCCCATCATCGGTCGGCTGTGTGCCGGATGCAACACTAGTACCAATAACATACCACATGTCAGCAAAAAAATTGCTCTGGTCTGTAACCGCACTGTAAAAATCTGTCTTGACGGCTCCTCAACAGTGAGGAATGGTACTGATATTGGTATGCGACTGGTCTGCCAGTGCCGTACCACAACGAATCATAAGCAAGTTCAGAATCATCTGACCAAGGGGATGAGAGATGGGGATCCGGGGATTTCTTATCGGCACGGCCAGCGCGATGGCGCTGCTCAGCGGTGCCGCGCATGCACAGACCAGCGACGCCGCCCAGCCCGCCGACGACCATGAGATCGTCGTCACCGGCTTCCGCGCCTCGCTTGCCCAATCGATCGAGGCCAAGCGCAAGGCCGACGCGATCATCGACTCGGTCTCGTCGGAAGACGTGGGCAAGTTCCCGAACACCAATGTCGCCGAGGCGCTGACGCTGGTTCCCGGCGTCACCGTCGACCGCGCGTTCGGCCAGGGCGAGAAGGTCTCGATCCTCGGCACCGATCCGGCGCTGAACCGCACGCTGCTGAACGGCCAGACGGTCGCCTCGGCCGACTGGTTCATCCTCGACAATCCGGGCCGCACCTTCAACTATGCGCTGCTCGCGCCGCAGCTCGTCAACCGGGTCGACGTCTACAAGTCGCCCGAGCCGCGCATCGACGAAGGCTCGATCGGCGGCACCGTCAATGTGGTGACCCGCAAGCCGCTCGAGCTGAAGCCCTTCGTGGTCGCCGGCTCGCTCGGCTATCTCTACAACGACCGCTCGAAAAAGGGCGATGTGCAAGGCGCGGCGCTGGTCAGCTGGCACAATGAGAGCAAGACTTTCGGCATCCTCGCCTCGTTCCAGCGCGCCAAGGATCGCCTCCGCCGCGACGGCCTCGAGAGCTATGGCACGATCACCGCGGACTTCTGGGCGGGCAAGAACGATGCCGGCCCGACCAATTCGAGCCTGTTGCCGACCAACAACGGAACTGTCCCTGCGGCCTGCACCGGCACCTGCGCGACCACGCTGACGGCGAACCCGAAGGCGAAGTTCCCGAACGCGTTCGGCACTTCCTATTTCGCGCAGGACCGCGAGCGCCTGACCTATTCGGCGACCGCGCAGTGGAAGCCGGTCGATCAGCTCACGATCACCGCCGACTGGCTGCGCATCGACGCGACCTATGACAATCTCAACCAGTCGATGTACGCTTTCCCGGGCAATGTCTGGAACAGCGCGACCGGCCTGAACAGCCTGACCGTCGAGAACGGCATCGTGAAGAAGGCGAGCTTCACCAACGCGCTCTCGGTGCTCGACGCGCAGTACCGCGTCGCCGAGATGCACTCGCAGACCTTCCACGGCCAGATCGGCTGGGACGATGTGCATTGGGACCTGAACGTCGAGGGCGGCATCTCGGACGCCGATGGCGGCACCAAGAAGCAGGTGTTCCTCGAGTTCCTCAACAAGGCGAACTACACCGTCGACATCAGCGGCGCGCCCGACCGGCCCGGCACGATCAGCTATGGCTCGAACGTGCTCGGCAACCCGGCGGCCTTCGTCACCGACGCCGGCTGGGGCGGCAATCTGGTCGACAAGCCGACCACCGACAAGGAGCGCTATGCCCAGGCCGATCTCGGTCTGAAGTTCGACGGCGTGCTGAAGCGCATCCAGATCGGCTACAAATATCGCCAGCACGAAACCGGCCAGGAATATGAAGGTGCGACGCTCGCGAACATCGTCGCCGCGGCCTCGAAGTTCAACACGCGTACCGTGGCCGGCAATTATCTGTCGGGCTTCAACGGCATCAACGACCAGATGGCCGGCCGCTTCATCATCGACGGCAACTCGATGGTGTCCCAGGTCGAGAATGGTAGCCTGCTGCCCCCCGGCACGTCGCTCCCGAAGCCGTCCAAGTTCGCCGCGTCGGAATTCACCGCGGGCAACTGGGACATCAAGGAGAAGATCCACGCCTTCTATGCCCAGGCGAACTTCGACGCCGGCGGCTTCCGCGGCAATTTCGGCGTGCGCTACGTCCACACCTCGACCAACAGCGCGGGCTATGTCTGCAAGCCGGGTGCGACCTGCAACGTCCAGACCGACTGGGTGTGGCAGACCACCAAGAGCAGCTACGACAACGTCCTGCCGAGCGTGAACATCATCGCCGATGTGAAGAAGGACCTGGTGTTCCGCTTCGCCGCGGCGCAGGTGATCGCCCGTCCGAACTATGCCGACGAGACCAACTATTTCTGGCTGTCCGACCAGATCCTCACCGGCGGCGGCGGCAATCCGGACCTGAAGCCCTACAAGTCGAACAACTTCAACGCCTCGCTGGAATGGTATCTGGCACCGCGCGCGATCCTGTCGGGTGAAGTGTTCTACAAGGACATCAGCAATTACATCCTGACCCAGACCGCGCCGGAGCAGCACTACAACACTGCCCAGGGCATGGTGACGACCTATCAGATCGCCCGTCCGTTCAATGCCGGCTCGGCCGAGGTGAAGGGCTTCGCCATCGCCTATCAGCAGAGCCTGCCCTTCGGCCTGGGCATCCTCGCCAACTATACCTATTCGGATGGTTCGGCGAACAACGGCGCCGATCTGCCCTACAACTCGCGGCATCAGGCCAGCCTGAGCCCGTTCTTCGAGAGCGGCCCGGTGGCCCTGCGGGCGACCTATACCTGGCGCTCGAAATACTTCACCGGCATCGACCGTGGCGACCAGATGTATGTCCGCGGCAGCGCCAATGTGGACGTGTCGGCGACCTACAACTTCACCAAGGAAATCGGGCTCACCCTGTCGGGCATGAACCTGACCGACAGCCAATATTACGCTTATGCCAACACGCAGGCGCTGCCGCGCGGCGTGTACAAGAACGGCCGCAAGCTGCTCGCGACCGTCAACGTCAACTTCTGATCTCCAACCTGGTGTAGTGCACTGGGGCGGCGGATGGACGAGCGATCGCACCACCGCCGCCCCTTTTTCTTATCCGCGGCGCTTCCCCATCGGGCACGCCGCGATTGAGCGCGGGGCGAAACCGCCTAAGCTCGCTCGATCCAAGCCGGGAGCCGTCCGCGTGATTTCCTGCCGCCTCGCTCTGACCTTCGTCGCCGCGCTCTGCGCCCCGCTGCCCGCCGCCGCCCAGCAGCTGCCGCGCCTCCTGCCGGTGCCCGCCGAGATGGCGCCCGCCCCGGGCCGCTTCGCGCTTGCCGCATCGACCGCGATCGTCGTGCCGGCGGACGATGCCGGCGCGCGCGCCGCCGCCGACCGGCTGGCCGAGCTTTTGCGTCTTTCGCGCGGCCTGGCGCTGCGCCCCGCCGCCGCGTCGCAGCGTCCCGCGATCCGCTTCGTGCGCGCCAAGACCGGCAAGGCGGAGAGCTACCGGCTCGAGATCGGCGCGAACGGCGCCACCATCACCGCCGGCGACGATGCCGGCCTGCTCTACGGCGCGGTCACGCTGTGGCAGGTGCTGACCCAGGACGGCGGCAAGGGGCCGGTCACCGTTGCCGGCCTCGGCATCCATGACGCGCCGCGCTTCGCCTGGCGCGGGCTGATGCTCGACAGCGCCCGCCACTTCCAGTCGCCCGCCTATGTCCGCCAGCTGATCGACTGGATGGCGGTCAACAAGCTCAACACGCTCCACTGGCACCTGGTCGACGACCAGGGCTGGCGCGTCGAGATCCGCAAATATCCGAAGCTCACCAGCATCTCGGGCTGGCGCTATCCCGCCACCGCGCCGGGCGCGCCCCGGCTGCCGAAGACGGGGGGCTTCTACACCCAGGCCGAGATCCGCGCGATCGTCGCCTATGCCGCGAGGCGGGGCATCACCATCGTGCCCGAGATCGAGATGCCCGGCCACGCGCTCGCCGCGATCCGCGCCTATCCCGAGCTTGGCATGGGCGTGCCGATCCCGCCGGGCACCGAGAGCGACTGGGGCGTCTTCCCCTGGCTCTACAATGTCGACGACAAGACCTTCGCGTTCCTCGAGGACGTGCTGACCGAAGTGATGGAACTGTTCCCGTCGCAATATATCCATGTCGGCGGCGACGAGGCGGTGAAGGACCAGTGGAAGGGCTCGCCCGCCATTCAGGCGAAGATCAAGGCGCTGGGCATCAAGGACGAGACCGCGCTCCAGGCCTGGTTCGTCCACCGCATCGCCGGCTTCCTCCAGGCGCACCACCGCAAGCTGATCGGCTGGGACGAGATCCTCGAGGGCGATGTGCCCGCCGATGCGACGATCACGTCGTGGCGGGGCATCGAAGGCGCGATCACCGCCGCCAAGGCCGGGCACGATGCGGTGCTGAGCCCTTCGCCGACGCTCTACGTCAACCATCGCCAGGGCCAGGGTCCCGACGAGCCGCCGGGCCGCGGCGACGTGATGGACCTCAGGACCGTCTATGCCTTCGATCCGGCGCCCAGGGAGATCCCCGCCGAGCAGCAGCACCATATCCTGGGCCTGCAGGCGAATCTGTGGACCGAGCATGCCCGCACCGAGGCGCGCGCCACCTGGCAATTCTTCCCGCGCGCCAGCGCCGTGGCCGAGATCGGCTGGTCGAAGGCGGAAGGGCGCGACTATGCGGATTTCGTCGACCGGCTGGTGCCGCAGATGGACCGGATGAAGCCGCTCGGCATGACGCCGGCCACCAGCGCCTTCGCGGTGCGCCCGGCGCTCGACTACAAGGCGGGCGAGAAGACCGTGTCGGTCACGCTGGCGAACCAGTCGGGGCTGCCGATCCGCTACACGATCGACGGCACGCCGGTGACCGCGCGCGCGCCGCTCTATGCCGGCCCGCTCGCGCTGCCGCTGCCGACGCGGCTGCGCGCCGCGAGCTTCCATGGCACCGCTCCGGTGGGCGGGGCCATCGACCAGCCGCTCGATGCGCGCAGCGTGCGGTTCCGCAATGACGAGGATCTGAAGACCTGCTCGCGCAAGGTCGTGCTCGCGCTGGAGGATGATTATCCCGCCGCCGGCAAGCGCGCGGTGTTCCTCACCGACATCTTCGCGCCCTGCTGGCAATGGGAAGCCGCGCCGGTGGGCGGGGCGAAGGCGATCGCGCTCACCGTCGGGCAGATCCCGTTCAACTTCCAGCTCGGCGCGGACCTGGCGAACGTGAAGATCCCGCCCTCGGCGACGCCGGAAGGCGAGTTCGAGGTCCGCGCCGGCACCTGCGAGGGCCCGCTGCTCGCGACGCTGCCGCTCGCCGCTGCGGTGGGCAATCCTGGGCTGACCCGGCTGGTCGCGCCCTTCCCGGTGCGCGCCGGGAACGAGGCGCTGTGCATCCGCACGACCGCGCGGGGCCTCAACCCGATGTGGGCGCTGGAGTCGGTGGAGCTGGTGCAGTGAGCGACGCGGTCACGCTGGTTTCCCCCTTTGCCGGCTGGCTCGCCCCGCTCGACGAAGTGCCCGATGCGGTCTTCGCCGAACGGATGATGGGCGACGGCTTCGCAGTCGATCCGGTCGAGGGCGTGCTGCGCGCGCCGGCCCCGGGCGAAGTGATCTCGATCCCGGAGAGCGCGCATGCGGTGACGCTGCGGCTCGACAATGGCGCCGAGCTGCTGCTCCATATCGGGCTGGAGACGGTCGCGCTGAACGGCAGGGGCTTCGCGGCCAGGGTTGCCCCCGGCGCGCGGGTGGCGGCCGGGGATGCGCTGATCGCGTTCGACCTGGATGCAATCGCCGTCGCCGCCCGCGCGCTGATCACGCCGGTGGTGGTGGCGAATCAGGGCTATGCGCTGGCGCTGGAGCCGCTGGGCCGCATGGTGGAAGCCGGCGCGCCGATCGGACGCGTCGTGCGCCACGCGCATGAAGGCGCAATCGCGCCCGAGGCTTCCGACGTCGCTGCCGAACGCAGCGTGCGGATCACCGCCGCCAACGGCATCCATGCCCGCCCGGCCGCGCGCATCGTCGCGGCGCTGAAGCCCTTCGTCGCCGATGTCACGCTCCATGTCGCTGATCGCAGCGCCAATGCGCGCAGCACCGTCGCGATGCTCGGGCTGGGCGCGGGCAAGGATGACGAGGTGCGGATCGTTGCGCGGGGGAACGACGCCCAGGCCGCGGTCGATGCCGTGGCCGAGCTGGTCCTCGCCAATTTCCACGAGACTGCGCACGCATCCGCGCCCAGGCCGGCCGCGCCCGCCACCGGTCCGGTCCGCGCCGCGCCCGGCCTCGCCATCGGCCAGGCCTTCCAGCTGCGCGGCGTCGATCTCGACGTGCCGGCGGACGGCAAGGGTGCCGCCGCCGAGCAGGCCGCTCTGTCCGGTACGCTTGCCGCCATCGCCGCCGGCCTGGACGGTGCGCACGGCACCGCCGCCGAGATTGCCGAGGCGCACCGCGCGCTGCTCGCCGATCCCGAACTGGCCGCCATCGCCGCCCGCCATGTCGGCGAGGGGCGCAGCGCCGCCTTTGCCTGGCGCGCCGCCACGGCCGAAGCTGCCGCCGCGCTGCGCGCCACGGGAGATTCGCTGCTGATCGAGCGCATCGCCGACCTGACCGACCTGGAGCGTCAGGTGATCGCGCGGCTGCTGGGCGCCACCGCGCCGGCCGCGCCCCTGCTGCCCAAGGGCGCGATCCTGTTCGGCGAGGACCTGTTGCCGTCGCAGTTCCTGGGCCTCGACACGACGCGCCTCGCCGGCATCTGCACCGCGCAGGGCGGGCCGACCTCGCATGTCGCGATCCTGGCGGCGTCGGCGGGCGTGCCGATGCTGGTCGCGGCGGGCGAGGGAGTGCTGGCGATCGCCGACGGCACGCCGGTGATCCTCGATGCCGATGCCGGCACGCTCGCCGTCGGTCCCGATGCCGATGCGCTGGCAGAGGCGAGCGCGCGGCTGGCGGTGCTGCGCGAGCGCCGCGCCCGCGAGCTGGCCGCCGCGCATGCGCCCGCGCATACCGCCGATGGCACCCGCATCGAAGTCTTCGCCAATCTCGGCTCGGTCGCCGATGCCGCGGCCGCGATCAGCGCGGGGGCGGAGGGCTGCGGCCTGCTGCGCACCGAGTTCCTGTTCCTCGACCGCGAGACTGCGCCGAGCGAGGACGAGCAGCGCGAAACCTATTCCGCCGTCGCCGCCACGCTCGGCGAGCGCCCGCTGATCGTCCGCACCCTCGATATCGGCGGCGACAAGCCGGTGCCCTATCTGCCGATGGACGGCGAGGAGAATCCGGCGCTCGGCCTGCGCGGCGTGCGGCTGACGCTCGCCCGGCCGGACCTGATGCGCGTCCAGCTGCGCGCCATCCTGCGCGCGGTGCCGGTGGCCCAATGCCGGATCATGCTGCCGATGGTGGCGGACCTGGGAGACTATCGCCCGGTCCGCGCGCTGCTGGATGAGGTTCGCGCCGAGCTCGGCGTGGCGGCAGCGGTGCTGCTGGGCGTGATGATCGAGACTCCCGCCGCGGCGCTGCTCGCCGGGCAGATCGCCCGGGAGGCCGATTTCCTCTCGATCGGCACCAACGACCTCACGCAATATACGCTCGCCGCCGATCGCGGGAACGCGGCGGTCTCGCAGCGGATCGACGCGATGCACCCGGCGGTGCTGCGCCTGGTGCGCGAAGTGGGCAGGGGCGCCGCGGCGGCGGGCCGCTGGGCCGGCATGTGCGGCGGGCTCGCGTCCGACCCGCTCGCCGCGCCGATCCTGATCGGGCTCGGCATCACCGAGCTTTCGGCGACGCCCGCCCAGGTGCCCGCGGTCAAGGCCGCGGTCGCCCGGTTCGACATGGCTGGCTGTGCCGCGCTCGCCGCGCGTGCCTGTGATGCCCAATCCGCGGACGAGGTCCGCGCCCTAGCCATGGAAGCGTCCGCATGAGCTTCAGCCCCTCGACTCTGCTTGCCAAGGCCCAGCCGCTCGGCCGCGCGCTGATGCTGCCGATCGCGGTGCTGCCGATCGCCGCGCTGCTGCTGCGGCTCGGCCAGGCGGACATGCTGAACGTCCCCTTCATCGCGGCGGCCGGCGATGCGATCTTCTCGAACCTCGGCCTGCTCTTCGCGGCGGGCGTGGCGGTCGGCCTGGCCCGGGAGAATCACGGCGCGGCTTCGCTGGCCGGCGTGGTCACCTATCTGGTCGCGACCGAGGGGGCCAAGGTGCTGCTCCATCTGCCGCCCGATCTCGCCGGTGCCGCCGCGCTGGAACAGGCGGCCTGGCGGGCCAAGGAGATCTCCAAGCTCAGCGTTCCCGTGGGCATCTGCTCGGGCATCGTCGCGGGGCTGCTCTACAATCGCTTCCACGCGATCCGGCTGCCCGACTATCTGTCCTTCTTCGGCGGCCGCCGCTTCGTGCCGATCGTTTCGGGCCTGGCCGGGCTGGTCTTCGCCGCCGCCTTCGGGCTCGGCTTCCCCTGGTTCGAGGCGGGGATCGATGCGCTCAGCCGCTGGGTGCTCGGCGCCGGCTCGCTCGGGCTGTTCCTCTACGGGCTGCTCAACCGGCTGCTGCTGATCACCGGCCTGCACCATATCATCAACAACATCGCCTGGTTCCTGCTGGGCGACTTCCACGGCGCGACCGGCGACATCAAGCGGTTCTTCGCGGGCGATCCGACGGCGGGATCGTTCATGGCCGGCTTCTTCCCGGTGATGATGTTCGGCCTGCCCGCCGCCTGCCTCGCCATGTACCGCAACGCGCTGCCGGAGCGGCGCAAGGCGGTCGGCGGCCTGCTGCTCAGCCTTGCGCTCACATCGCTGCTCACCGGGGTGACCGAGCCGATCGAGTTCAGCTTCATCTTCCTGGCGCCGGTGCTCTACCTGATCCATGCGGTGCTCACCGGCATCGCGATGGTGGTGATGGACCTGCTCGGGGTGAAGCTCGGCTTCGGCTTTTCGGCCGGGCTGTTCGACTATGTGCTGAACTATGGCCTTTCCACCCGGCCGCTGCTGCTGATCCCGGTCGGGATCGCCTATGCCGCCATCTATTACTTCGCCTTCAGCTGGTGCATCCGGAAGTTCGACCTCAAGACTCCCGGCCGCGAGCCGATCGAGGCAGGGGGGGATCCGGACGCGGCCGTCGCCGATCGCGGCACGGCGATCGCGGCAGCACTGGGCGGGGCGGCGAATATCCGCTCGGTCGATGCCTGCACCACGCGACTTCGCCTGGTGCTTGCCGACAATGGCATCGCCGACGAGCCGCGCCTCAAGGCGCTGGGCGCGCGGGGCGTGGTCAAGCTGCGCGACGGCGGTCTGCAGGTGGTGCTCGGGCCGATCGCCGACCAGGTTGCCACCGAGGTGCGGGCGGCGATCGGCGGCGGCGTAGCGGCGGCGGCTCCCGCGCCCGCGCCCGCGATGCCGGCGGCGGCGGCGCAGGCCGATATCAGCGGCATCCGCGCCGCGCTTGCCGGGACGCAGGTTCGCGCCGTCGCCGCCAATGCGACTCGCGTGCTGATCGACGTCGCGGATCCCGGCGCGGTCGATATCGCCGCGCTGGCCGGCGCGGGCGTGCGCGCGGCGATGGGCTCCGGCAACCGCCTCCACCTGATCACCGGCCCCGGTGCCGAGGCGCTGGGCGCCCGGCTCAGGAGCGAGCTGCTGCCCGGCTAGGCGCGGGCGCATTCGCGCTTCGCCTCGGCCGGCACCGGTCCCATGCGCGCGCGCGGATCGAACCTGCTTGCGGTGGGCGGCGGTTGGCGCGAAGGAGGCATGGTTCGAATGTCGAGGGCCTTGATATCGTCGATCTCACCCAGCGGATTGCGCAACTGCGCTCGGCCCTGGCCGGGACGGGCTATGTGCATGTCGATGCCGCCAGCTTCCGGGAAATGGCCGGCGCGACCGAGGCCGGCACGTTCGGGAGCTTTGCCGGCTTCTGGGGCGACCTCGAGCCCGACAGGTTCATGGCCGATGGCGGGCGCTATCGCCGCCGGCGGCACGCGGCATTCGCGCTGCGCGACACGGCAGCGCTCCGCAAGCCCGACCAGCCCCATTTCCAGAGCAGCGCCTATAACCCGCTGAACGGCGATGTGGAGCGATGGTTCGCCCCCGCCACCGAAGCCCTTGTCCGCCATCCGATCCTGCGAAACCTGTTTGCGCTTTGCACGCCGCTCTTCTCCGCGCTCGAGGGCGGCGGCGCCGATCTCCAATGGGATGGCGAGCTTCATCAGTTCCGGATCGAGGCGCTGGGAGCCGAGCTTGGACTGCCGACGCCGGAAGGCATGCATCGCGACGGCGTCGACTGGGTGCTGGTCATGCTGGTCGCCCGTGCCAATGTCGAGGCGGGCATGACCGAGATCCTCGACGAAACCGGCCGCCGCGACAGTTTCGTCCTGTCCGAGCCGGGCGAGGCGGTCCTGCTGGATGACCGGCGCATCCGGCACGGCGTCACTGCGATCCAGGCGCTGGATCCGGCCAGGGCCGCCTATCGCGATGTGCTGGTGATGACCTGGCGCCGATCCGGACCGGCATCCGGATAGGGGATCCGCCCGGCCTGGCCGCCACCGCCGCACAGGCTGGAACCCTGTCGTTCCCGGCGCGACGCGCGCACTCGGCCGAATGCACCGAAACGGAACAAATTTTTCTCTCCCGAGGGAAGCATTGTGAACGCTCTCAGGATTTGCTTCCGGATGCCCGCGCCAATGCCGCCTTTGATGAACTTCTTGTCATAAAACTGACATGAAACGTCTCTTCCTTCGACTTCGCAAGTTCTGACAGCCTTCATTTGATTCAGGCCCCGACCACGCGAAAACGTCACGGCAATGTTTGATGGCGCGCGTCCGGATACCCTGAGCGGGGGGAGAGATTCGCATGCGGTTTCACCGGTTGATCGGTTCGAGCATCCTTGTCCTGACGGCGGCGGCCGGAGGCGCGCATGCGCAGGAAACCACCACCTATCAATATGACGCCCTGGGTCGGCTGGTGCAGGCCAGCGCCTCCCGCGGTTCGAGCAGCGCGACTTCGAGCTACACGCTGGATGCGGCCGGCAACCGCACCAATGTCGCGGTCGTCGCGAGCGGCACGCCCACGCCGGGCGCGAGCTGCGTCATCACCATCCCCGACTATAGCTTCACGCTGGTGAAATATGGCTCGCCGTACAACGGCTTGTCCCAGGTCCTGCCGGGCGCGGGTTGCACCGGCGCGGTGACGCTCGCCTACAGCACCCAGGATGGCACCGCCACCGCCGGCAATTATGCGCCGGCCAGCGGAACGATCACCATCCCGCCGGGCTCGACGATCATGCGCTATCCGCTCGACAGCCTGTCGATCTACGGCGCGGAATCGCTTGAATTCTATGTGAACTTCACCGTCGTCTCGGGCGCGGCGACGCTCACCAAGCCCCAGGCGACGATCTGGCTGAACGCCGATTAGCGGCCTCCCCTGCCCGTTTCCTCCCAACCTTCCGGCTTCTTCTCCGAGGAGAATGCAAGTGATCCGTCGAATTCTGCTATGCGGTGGCGCGGCCCTGGCGGTCCCGCAGATGGCCCTGGCCCAGCCGGCCGACCCGCGCGGGCTGCCCGCGCCGATGAACGAGGCCATCGACTCGAACCATGTCGATCTGGGCTCGGGAAGGCTGGCCTATGACTATCCGGGGCCTGCGATCGGGCCCAAGGACCTGAACCTCAGCCTGACCTATCTCTACCTGCTCGAATCACCGTCCCGGACCAATCTCACGGGCGTGATGGAGCAAGGCAACCCGATCACCCAGATGGGTCCCAGCCCCTATACCATCACGCTCGGCCGGCGCACGGTGGTGTTCCTGAAGACGACCAACGGCAATGTCCTGCCGTACAAGATCCATGGCGGCGAAACGCTCTCCGGCAATGTCTTCACCGACTATGACGGGACGATCGCGGTCTTCTCGGTCGCGGCGACCAATCCCAATCGCTGGTATGTCTCCTCGATCACCAAGCCCAATGGCGAGCAGCTGATCTTCACCTATGACACGAGCCCTTCGGGCATACCCATGCTGCGCCGGGTGACCAGCAACGCCGGCTTCGCGCTCAACATCGCCTATGGCGCCTATGGCAACAGCGTCACCGCCTACAACATGGCGGTCGACTATTGCCCGGCGCCCTCCACGGTCGCCTGTTCGCATTCGACCAACTGGCCCTCGATGACGGGTTTCAACGGCACGCTGACCGACAATCTCGGCCGGCAGATGTATGTCTATGCCGGCTGGGCCTCCGCGCAGATCAAGTCGCCGGAGCAAGTAGCCACCGGCGTCGGCGCGACCAACGTCACTTATGGCCAGAGCAGCCCCGGCTGGCCGAACACGGTGTACGGCAACGCCGATGGCGGCAAGGTCACTTCCATCCAGACGCCGAGCGGCACCTGGAGCTATACCTACAAGTCGGACCTGAACGCGCCCGTCGGCAGCACCCGCGTGAACTGGGCGAAGCGCACCGATCCCAGTGGCAGGATATTCGAGGTCGCCACCTATTCCGGCGGCCTGAGCTATCGCAAGGACGAGCTCGGCCGGGAGAGCAGCTGGGTCCTGGATCAGGACTTCAACTATGCCGGCCGGATCAAGGAAGGCACGCTCCCCGAGGGCAACAAGGTCACCTACACCTATGACGGCCGCGGCAACATCACCCAGGTCGTCACCACGCCCAAGCCCGGCTCGGGGCAGGCCGCGACGACCCAGATCGCGTCCTTCCCGTTGTCCTGTGCGAGCGCCAGCAGCTGCAACCAGCCCGACTATATCGTCGACGCGAACGGCAACCGGACCGACTATGGCTATTATGCCTGGGGCGGCATCAAGTCGGAGCTGGGGCCGAGCGTCAACGGCGTGCGCCCGCTCAAGCGCTGGGAATATGTCCAGCTCTACGCCTATGTGAAGAACGCCTCCGGCGCGCTGGTGGCTGCCGGCCCGCCGATCTGGCGCCCCAGCCGCGAGATCGTCTGCAAGGAGACGATCAACGCCACCCAGGATGGCTGCGCCAGCCCCGCCGACGAGGTGGTGACTCAATATGAATATGGCGTGCCGGGCACTGCCAACAGCCTGTGGCTGCGCGGCGTCGTCCAGGATGCGACCGGCACCCCCGCCCGCACCTGCTATTCCTACGACAATTTCGGCAACCGCGTCAGCGAGACGAAGCCGCGCGCCGGCCTCGCCAGCTGCAACTGACCGCGATCGAAAGGGGAAGCGCGATGAAGCTCGCTCATATCATGGCAGTTCCGCTGTCGTTCCTGCCCGTGATCGCCTGGGCCCAATCGAGCCCCTCGGCCTTCACCACGGGCTTGCGCTACGATGTCGCGGGCCAGCTCGTCGGCATGATCTCGCCGGATCCGGGCGGTACCGGCTCGCCGCACTATCCCGCGGTGCGGACGACCTACAACCAGGACGGCAAGGTGGTGAAGGTCGAGACCGGCGACCTGTCCGCCTGGCAATCGGAGAATGTGCTCCCGATCAACTGGAGCGGCTTCACGCTCTTTCGCCAGGCGCTCACCGGCTATGATTCGGAAGGGCGCAAGATCTGGGAGAAGAAGGCCGATGCGGCCGGCAATGTCCTTGCGCTCACCCAGTTCAGCTATGACGTGGAAAGCCGGCTGGAATGTACCGCAGTCCGGATGAATCCCGCCGCGTTCGGCAGCCTGCCCGGCGCCTGCGTCCAGGGAACCCAGGGCAGCGACGGGCCCGATCGGATCGCGCGCAACCTCTATGATGCGGCCGGGCAGCTGGTGCAGGTGCGCAAGGGCGTGGGGACGAGCCTCGACCAGGCTTATGCCACTTATGGCTACACCCCGAACGGCAAGCAGGAATATGTCGTCGATGCCAATGGCAACAGGGCACGGCTGACCTATGACGGCTTCGATCGTCAGGCGCAGTGGCAATTCCCCGCGGCAAGCGCGCCCACCGGCTTCAACCCGGCGACGCCGGCCAGCGCCCTGGCCAGCGCGGGTGCGGTCAACAGCTATGATTACGAAGCCTATGGCTATGACGCCAATGGCAACCGCACCACGATGCGCAAGCGCGACGGGCGCGCCTTCACCTATGTTTATGATGCATTGAACCGGATGACGTCGAAGATCGTGCCGGACGCCTGCGTATCGGGCTATGCCTGCACCAACGTCCCCGCCGCGATGACGCGCGACGTCTATTTCAGCTACGACCTGCGCGGCCTGCAGACCGCTGCGCGCTTCGACAGCGCCTCCGGCGCCGATGCGGTGCTGAACAGCTATGACGGCTTCGGGCGGATCAGCTCGACGACCACGTCGATGAGTGGCGTCAGCCGCACCATGAGCTTCCTGTACGACGGCGATGGCAACCGCACGCGGATCACCCATCCGGACGGCAGATACTTCGTCTCTGCCTATAACGGCGCCGACCGGCTGGTCTCGATCCTCGAGAACGGCTCGGGCGCTGTCGTGACGATGAACTGGGACATCCAGGGGCGCCGGGGGAGCGAAGTGCGCGGCGGCGTGACCTCGACCTATGGCTATGACGCGATCTCGCGGTTGAACAGCCTCGGCGACGATCTGGCCGGGAGCGGCTATGACCTGACGACCACCCTGGGCCGCAATGCGCCGGGGCAGATCACCAGCCGGACGCGCTCGAACGCTTTGTACGACTTCGGCTATACCAACGCCAACCGCGCCTACGCACCCAACGGCCTCAACCAATATTCGAGCGTCGGCGGCAATGCCTATGGCTATGATTCCAACGGCAATCTGACGTGGGACGGCGTCAACAGCTACACCTATGACGCGGAGAACCGCCTGGTGGTGACGTCGGCCAACGTGACGCTCACCTATGATCCGGCCGGACGCCTGTACCAGACCTACAAGCAGGGCAATGGCGCGATTCAGTTCCTCTATGACGGCGACCGGCTGACGCTGGAATATGCCAGCTGGGGCAGCGTGCTCGCCCGCTATGTTCACGGCGCCGGCAACGATGATCCCCTGCTATGGTATAATGGCGCCGCCCTCGGCGATCGCGCGAGCCTGCAGGCCGATTACCGGGGCTCGGTCGTGTCCGTCGCCGATGCGGGCGGCAATGGCATCGCCGCCTATTCCTATGACGAATATGGCATTCCGGGCGGAAATTATGCGAGCCGCTTCCAATATACCGGGCAGGCCTGGCTCCCGGAGATCGGGATGTATTATTACAAGGCCCGCATTTACTCGCCCATGCTGGGGCGGTTCATGCAGACGGATCCGGTCGGGTACAAGGACCAGATGAATCTCTATGCCTATGCTTCGGGCGACCCGGTCAACATGACCGACCCCACCGGCATGTGGCAAATCGTCTATGAGGGCAGCGCTGCCCGCCAGGCGGAACTCAAGGGGATCCTCGAAAAGGCCGCGAGCGCGGATCCGGTCCTGGCGCAACGATACAAGCAGCTTCAGGACTCACGGAACATCCATGTCATCCGGGCCGTCGAGGATTTCCCCGGCTCCACGCCCTCGAGCTCCATGCCGAACGACATCAACAAGTTCGACTTGTCCAAGGCAACCGATTCCAGGAACGGCAAGGGGTCGGGCAGCCTGAACTACATAACTACCGAGAATGTCACGATGGACATTGGCGGCGGGCTGAAGGATTTCCCCTTCTCTCCGGGAGCGGTGGCCGCGCACGAAATTCTGTACCATGCCTGGGCCAAGGATAGCGGCACCAGAAGTATAGAGGTCGACAAGGATGGCAATTCGGTTGAAGAGCAGAACGCGACCAAGACAGAGAATATCTACCGCGAGAGCCCCAAGGTTCGCGAGCTTCGCCGGCCCTGGTACGTTCCGCCCGATCAGATTCAACATTTCTAGCCCGGCGATATTGGGCATTCTGCTGGCGATGGCGGCAAGCACGACGGCAAGCGCCCGGCATATCCAGGATCATGCCCGAGCCTGGAGGACGGATTGCATCGATGGCGGCGGCCAGAGCCTCCGAAATGTCGAGGTGGATCGTGAGGCAATTCTCGAATCCTATCGAGACTATTACGCGCAGCCATATAATAACTACGTCTATCCATTGATGCCGTACAGGTCGGCACATAGAGCGGACGGGAAAGAAATATTCTTTCTATTCTTCCGAATAGACGGAGTGGATGATATTTCCATAGTATATGTCGTCGATTCATATAAGGTGAAGGACAGGTTCATATACTCCACGATCAACAAGGCCAAATGCTCCTATTGAGCGGCGACGGGCATATCTGGGTGCCATAGGGCGCGAACATCGCCGAAGCTGTCAGGATTGCTTTGAGTGGGATCGCGCGGCAATGCGGAACATGCTGGGGTCGGTTCAAGGAGCCGCTCGTCGATTAGCGATACAATATCAATCGCTTAATGAAGGGTGATGGCGCGGCCGGCGGGAACGGTGTCGATCCCGCCAGGATTGGCGCTCCGGGCCAGCAGCGCGCCGCCGATGCGATCCCGATCCTGTTGCGCCGACAGCCAATGCCGCGCGAAGCGAGAAGGCATCCGCATCGCGTCGGTTCGCCAGGGCTGGGCTTTGCCCCGATATGCCATCGAAATCGGGATGTTGCAGTGTTGGATTTATTGTGAAAACAGCTTGAACTGTCTTGAAAAGACGGGGGTAGCTGCGTTCACATATCTTTCGCGCCCTATTCTTGGGTGCGGCATTTTTCCGAATTGATTCAATCCATTAAATGGAAATCGGGAGGGGCATATGCGTCTTCGCTTGTTGGCGTGCACGAGCACGCTGGCCATAGGTTTCGCGTCGCTGCCGGCGCATGCGCAGGAAACCACGACCTATCAATATGACCAGCTGGGGCGGCTGGTGCGGTCGTCGATCAGCGGCGGGCCGAACAGCGCGGTGACGATGGCGACCTGCTTCGATCCGGCCGGCAATCGCGCGCAATATTTCACCGGCACCGGGGCACCGCCCGTCTGCGCCACGCCGACGCCGACGCCCACCCCGACACCCACGCCAACGCCGACGCCTACTCCCACGCCTACTCCCACGCCGACGCCGACCCCGACGCCGCCCGTCGCGGTCAACGACTCGACCTCGTTCGCCTGCTCGACGACGAAGACGGTGAACCTGCTGGCGAACGACTATGACCCGAACGGCAATGTTCCGCTGACGCTGGTCTCGATCAACCCGTTTTCGGGATCGATCTATGCCTCGATCGTCAGCAGCACCTCGGTGACGTTCAGCGCGGCCTATACCGGCACCGCGAGCTTCACCTACACGATCGCCAACAGCCTGGGCGCGACGGCCACGGGCATCGTCACCGTCACCGCCACCGGCAACAACAACGCCTGCATCGGCGAGCCACCCGTCTAGCGCGCCGCGCCGCCACCCCAAATTCCTGATGGAGACCAGAATGCATAGGCATGTTGCACTGCTTCTCACGGCCTCGGCGATGCTCGGCGCGGTACCCGCGACGGCCCAGATCGTCCCGCCCAAGATCTACTCGACCACCCCGACCGGAGTGAACCTCGCGGATTCGGCGTTCACCTATTCCACGACCGACATCGCGATCGGACCGCTCAAGCTCGAGCGCTTCTATATCGGCAGCTATCTGAACGACCCGAACGCGATGTTCTTCGGGAGGCATACCAGCACCAATTTCGACATCTATGTCACCAGGCGAGTGAAATCGGTCGGGCGCTATGTCTACAATGTCTATCTGGGGGCCAGCCAGGGCGGCATGTACGATGTCGGCTCGCCCAATCCGATCGAATCGAACCTCGATTCCCGGCGCGGCACGCTGGAGATCGTCAGCGGCAACCTCGTCTATACGGATGCGGCGGGCACGATCTACGCCTTCACGGCATCGGTCCCCGTGCTGAGTGTCGGCGGCGGCGTGATGCCGTCCTCGCAGCGCATCGCCAGCATCACCTATCCCGACGGACGGGTGCAGAGCTTCTCCTACAATGCCAGCCGCCAGCTCAAGCTGGTGAGCGACACCTCGGGCTATGCGATGGTGTTCGACTATGGCGCCAACGGAAGCATCTCGGCGGCGTGCGGGTTCAACCTGTCCAGAACCTATGTCACGGCTTCCAGCACCTGCAGCGGCGCCGCGCTGAAGACGAGCTACGGCTATAGCGGCGACAAGCTGACCGGCTTCACCGACGTGATGAACCAGACGACGACCTATGGCTGGAGCGACAGCATCACCTGCATCAAGCCGCCCGGCTATGCGAACTGCAAGATCACCAATATCTATCTGTACACCAACAAGATCGATCGCCAGATCCTGGCGGACGGAAGCGTGTGGACCTATGCGTCCAACGCCGAGCCGGGCGTCATCACCGACGAAGGCCAGGCCATCGAGACCGACGGGCAGATCAACGGCGGCGTGATGGATCCGGACGGGAAGAGCTTCGGCGGCACCTTCACCCGGTCGAGCCCCTACAGCTTCACCGATGCGAACGGGCAGACGACGCAATATCGCTACACCGGCGCCAGCGACTTCTTCTCGAACAACCCGCCGGGCGGCCCGCTGGCGGAGGGCAGCTTCCTCGTCGAAGTGACCTATCCCGAAGGCAACAAATATCTGGCCGAGTATAACGGCGCTTATCGCGCCCTCAGCAAGGAGACGCTGGTCGCGAAGCCGGGCTCCGGGCTGCCCGATCTGGTGAAGGGCTATCTCTTCGGTGTCGCGTCCTATCCCGTCACGCGGCAGAATGTGGCCAAGCCCAACGGGATCGTCGATCCCAACGGCAACCGGACCGACTTTACCTATGCCCCGCATGGCGGCGTGACGAGCGAGATGCAGCCGGCGCCGGTTGCGGGCGCGGCGCGGCCGCTGAAGCTCTACACCTATGTGCAGGGCTATGCCTATGTGAAGAATTCCGGCGGCGCGCTGGTGGCGGCGGCATCGCCGGTCTGGCTGCCGGCGACCGAGACGCTGTGCCAGACCTCTGCCGGCAGCAGCACGGCGAGCTGCGATCCGGCGGCGCCGATCACGGTCACCAGCTACGAATATGGCGCGAGCGGCACTGCGGACAACCTGCTGGTGCGCGGGCTGGTGGTGAGCTCGGGCGGAGTCAGCCTGCGCACCTGCTACGGCTATGACGAGACCGGCAACAAGATCTTCGAGACCAGGCCGCGCGCCGGTCTCGCGAGCTGTTCGTGAAGCGGAAGCAGGGGGACATGACCATGAAGAAGAATGTCGCTCGGCTGCTGGGCTCGGCCGCTTTGCTTGCACCGCTCGCCGCGATGGCGCAGTCGGCGCCGTCGGATTTCACCGCCGCGGTGCGGTACGACACGGCGCGCCGGGTGGTGGGGACGATCGCGCCCGATCCGGACGGCGCGGGACCGCTCCACCATCTGGCGGTGCGCAACACCTATGACGTCAATGGCCGGCTGACGCTGGTCGAGAAGGGCGAGCTTGCCGCCTGGCAATCGGAAGCGATCGCGCCGGCCGACTGGTCGGGTTTCTCGGTGCAGCAAAAGGTGGAGACCAGCTACGACCTGCTCGATCGCAAGGTGAAGGAGGTGTTCTCCGGGCGGCTTGCGGGCAGCGATCCCTTCACGATCGCAAGCGTTACCCAATATGGCTATGACGGCGAGGGCCGGCCGCGATGCACGGCGGTGCGGATGGATCCGGCGCTGTTCGGCAGCCTGCCGGCGAGCGCCTGCGACCAGAGCAACCCGGCCAATCCGATCGATCGCATCACGAAGAACGTCTATGACGATGCGGGCCAGCTGGTGCAGGTGCGCAAGGCAGTGGGGTCGGGCCTGGAACAGGCCTATGCCAGCTACGGCTTCACCGCCAATGGCAAGCAGGAATATGTCGTCGACGCGAACGGCAACAAGGCGCGGCTGGTCTATGACGGGCATGACCGCCAGGTGCAGTGGCAATTCCCCTCGACGAGCGCGCCGGGCGCTTACAACCCCTCGACCCCGGCCAACGCGCTGGCGACTTCGGGCGCGGTCAACGCCAACGACCGCGAGGAATATGGCTATGACCTCAACGGCAACCGCACCTCGCTGAGGAAGCGCGACGGGCGAGTGTTCAGCTACACCTTCGACGCGCTGAACCGGATGACGGCGAAGATCGTGCCGGATGCGTGCGTGGCGGGCTATGCCTGCACCAACGTGCCGGCGGCGATGACGCGGGACGTCTATTACAGCTACGATCTGCGGGGTCTGCAGACGGCGGCGCGGTTCGACAGCGCGAGCGGCGCGGACGCGGTCACGCAGACCTATGACGGGTTCGGGCGGCGGCTGTCGACGACGACGGCGATGGGCGGGGTGAGCCGGACGCTGACGTTCCAGGTGGACGGCGGGGGCAACCGGACGCGGATCACGCATGGGGACGGCAACTGGTTCGCCTCGGCCTATGACGGGCTGGACCGGCTGACGCACACCAATGTGAACAGCCTGGTCGGGATCCTGGACACGACGTTCCGGGCGGACGGCAATCGGGGCAATCTGTGGCACGGCACGGGGTATACGAACTACAGCTATGACGGTGCCGGGCGGCTCACGGGCGAATACCAGATCTATGGGGCGAGCGCGGGGACGCACAATCTCTACACGGGCTATGGCTATAATCCGGCGGGCCAGATCGTCCGGCGGGACCGGGACAATATCGCGCCCTATGCCTATGGGGGCCTGGTGCCGGGCAACCGGGCCTATGTGGCGGACGGTCTCAACCGCTACGCGTCGGTGGGCGCGAACAGCTATGGCTATGATGCGAACGGCAACCTGACCTCGGACGGGGGGATCGCCTATAGCTATGACGCGGAGAACCGGCTGGTGGCGGCGTCGTCGGGCACCAGCCTGGTCTATGATCCGCTGGGCCGGCTGTACCGGGTCTATGGCGGGACGAGCGACACGCGGTTCCTGTACGACGGCGACGAGCTGGTGGCGGAATATGACGCCGCGGGCGCGATGCTGCGGCGCTATGTCCATGGCGCGGGAGCGGACGATCCGGTGGTGCAATATGAGGGCAGCGGAGTGTCCGCGCCGCTCTATCTGTACGCGGACCATCAGGGCTCGATCATCGCGGTGGCGGATGCGAGCGGCACGGTGACGCGGGTGAACAGCTATGACGAGTATGGCGTGCCGGGCACGGCCAATGGCGGGCGGTTCCAGTATACCGGCCAGGCGTGGATCCCGGAACTGGGCATGTATTACTACAAGGCCCGCATCTACGCGCCGATGCTCGGGCGCTTCCTGCAGACCGATCCCATCGGGTATAACGATCAGGTGAACCTATATGCCTATGTTGCAAACGACCCGGTCAATGGACGTGATCCTGACGGGAAGAAATTAGTAATTAGTGGCACTAAAGAATTCAAAGATGCCGTCATGCGCGAGCTTAAGTTAATTGCCCAAGGAAAAGGTGGGAGAGCGCTGGTCGAAAAGCTTATCAAATCTGACAAAACTATAACCATCCGGATGGTCACAAATTCTGGAGATGGTAATTCTGCTAGGCCTGATAATTATATCAATGCATCAAATGGAAAGGGAAGCGGGTCAACAGTATTTTTTGATCCATCCAACACCAAGGGTGGTGTTGACAATAAAGCTTCAACAGATAGGCCGCCGTTCGTTGGGTTGGGGCACGAGTTGGGTCATTCAAGGGCAATTTCTCTCGGTCGTCAGACTTTCGAACCTACGAATTTTATCCCAGGAACCACGCCGCGCCGGGAGTTACATTCTCTATCGAACGAGAATATGATTAGACGGGAGCATGGGTTGACGGAGCGTGGTGCATACTACCCTGCTAAAGGCACAGTTGGTTCTTCTTCGGGAGTGCAAGAGGATGAAGGTAAGGATTGATCTGCTCATATGGGCAATTTTGTTGGTGGGTGCGTGCTCTGATTCAGGTAACTACGTGGATCATGAGAAAGATAAGGTGAATAATGATTTCGAGCATCGTATCAATATGCCTCATGGAGCGAAGGATATTAGTCAGTACGATAGATATTATTATATATTCGGCGACATTATAGTCGGAGAGTTTATTAGAAACCCAAATGGGAAAGGAAGGTCAATATTTTTAAATAACGAAGCAGAGCTTCCTCATATTATGGATGGTGGATGCGGGGTTATAAATTTCCGTGCAAATCTTCGTAAGGTCGAATCCGCGACAATATCCTGCAATGGTGACGCGTAGTCCGTGAATTTGATCTCTTAGTTCTTGTATCAATATTGGCGGATATGCCAGATGCGGAGGTGCCGGGCGGCTCACGGGCGAATACCAGATCTATGGGGCGAGCGCGGGGACGCACAATCTCTACACGGGCTATGGCTATAATCCGGCGGGCCAGATCGTCCGGCGGGACCGGGACAATATCGCGCCCTATGCCTATGGGGGCCTGGTGCCGGGCAACCGGGCCTATGTGGCGGACGGTCTCAACCGCTACGCGTCGGTGGGCGCGAACAGCTATGGCTATGATGCGAACGGCAACCTGACCTCGGACGGGGGGATCGCCTATAGCTATGACGCGGAGAACCGGCTGGTGGCGGCGTCGTCGGGCACCAGCCTGGTCTATGATCCGCTGGGCCGGCTGTACCGGGTCTATGGCGGGACGAGCGACACGCGGTTCCTGTACGACGGCGACGAGCTGGTGGCGGAATATGACGCCGCGGGCGCGATGCTGCGGCGCTATGTCCATGGCGCGGGAGCGGACGATCCGGTGGTGCAATATGAGGGCAGCGGAGTGTCCGCGCCGCTCTATCTGTACGCGGACCATCAGGGCTCGATCATCGCGGTGGCGGATGCGAGCGGCACGGTGACGCGGGTGAACAGCTATGACGAGTATGGCGTGCCGGGCACGGCCAATGGCGGGCGGTTCCAGTATACCGGCCAGGCGTGGATCCCGGAACTGGGCATGTATTACTACAAGGCCCGCATCTACGCGCCGATGCTCGGGCGCTTCCTGCAGACCGATCCCATCGGGTATAACGATCAGGTCAATCTATACGCATACGTAGGAAATGACCCGACAAATGCGCGCGACCCGAGCGGCATGGCTGAAACAGGCAGCCTATTCTCTTCGGGAGGTTGCAGCTCGGGTATGTTTAATTGCGCGAGCACCAATAGCGAGAGCTCGATTGCCGCGGCAGCCTCTTCCTGTTGCTCCGGTAGGCGGGCCGAAGAAAGATCTCGAGGTCGAGATTTACTCGGCATGGAAACGGACGCATCGGGACCTGTTCGAGAATGGGCTTTCAATCAAGCCATGAGAAGCTGGGAGGAACTGGAGCCTCGAAATCCAAATCGAGTTTACGCCGAAAGTTCAGAACCCCACTATCCAAGCGCCCAGGCAGTCCGATGGGCCCAAAATGGGGAGCGGGAAGCAGCGGCTAGGCAGGCTGCTGGCAAAGCGGCGAGGGATTATCTAGGGACTCGTCCCGGATTGAATGTAGCTATGGGTCGAGCATGGGGCGCTGGCCCGAGCGAAGCCTTATATGCGCTCCGAACTGGAGCTCCACGCCCGACGGGCGTTAGCAACCGAGATCTTATGGCATATCGTGATTCACTCATAAGCAGGCAATATAAATCAGGCTTCCAGTCAGTTTTTCAATATAGGCGGCAGCTAATTGATCGATGGCTATCACAATGACTTGGGGGAGCAGTATTAGAAGCAAGCTACTTGATAGGGGATTAAAATTAAATCCCCCTGCTCCTAAGGATGTATTGGATAATTTTTTAAAAAATTGTCCAATTGTCCCTTCTGGATTTATGGAAATATATGGAAGCTTTGATGGGTTTAGTGAAAGAGATTTTGATAGAGAGAGTTCCGTTTCCATTTGGCCTATAGAAAGAATTATTCAATATTCCAGATTAAATTTAGAAAGATACATACCGTTTGGAGATATCGAATTTGACGCTATTATATTGGCTGTGGATTTACGCTCTAGTGGATTTCCTGTTATCGATCTACATGAGCATGAATACAAGTCGGAAACTTTTGTGAGTTTTTTTAATGAGTTGACCATGTGAGTGATAGGCGTAGTTGATTATTCAAGAGGATTCACACCCTCCGCGTGCAAATAGCTCGCCGCTGAACGGCTTACTGGGAGCGCCATCGATCATGAGCCGCGCATAGGATGCCGAGAACCGGCCGGTCTTTACCTCAGCAGGGGCGCAGCTCGCTTACGATCCGCTGGGGCAGCTCTACGAGACCTACAAGGCGTCGACGGGCACCACGCGTTTCCTCTATGCCGGCGATGAGATCGTGGCGGAGTATGACGGCTCGGGCACGATGCTGCGGCGCTATATCCATGGGTCTGGAGAAGATGATCCGTTAGCCTGATTCGAGGGCTCCGCCCTGGGCGGGGATTGGTCGAACGGGCGCTTGCCCAAGCCGGATCATCAAGGCTCGATCGTGCTCTGGACCGGCTGGTATGGCGGGTTCGGCCAAGCCAATAGCTAAGATGAGTACGGCGTTCCGGCTGCGGCCAATATCGGGCGATTCTAGTATACCGGCCAGGCGTGGATCCCCGAACTGGGCATGTACTACTACAAGGCCCGCATCTATGCGCCCATGCTCGGGCGCTTCCTGCAGACTGATCCCATTGGGTACAAGGATCAGGTCAATCTCTATGCTTATGTCGCAAACGATCCGACGAACCGCTCCGATCCGACAGGGTTAGGGGAGTGCCCACCTGATTGTAGTTTCTTTCAGAGGGCGGGGCAGGTCCTTTTGGGGGCGGCAGAAGTTGTTGCGGGTGGATTGGCAATTGCTACCGGAGCGGCTGGCGACGGTGCGAGTGTTGCTGGAACTGTTGGTACTGGCGGCGCGGCGGCTCCCGTCGCCGTACCAGTTGCGATCGGCTCAACAGCGCTGATTACCACCGGGGTTGGAGTCGGTGCAGATGGTTTCAGAAGAATAGGTAATGCACTATTCAATTCCAATCCCAATGAGACCGGCTCCTCGCAGACCGGAGGTGGGCGAAATGCGCAGAAATCCAATCCAGACCGTGTTAATGCGGCTCAGCGGCGCATTGATCAAGCGCGTGGAGAGTTGCAGGGCCTGAAGTCGAAGCCCAACAAGACTCCGGATGATAAAATGAAGATCGAAAAGCTTCATAATCAGATCAAGACCGACCAGATTCGGGTTCAGCAGTCTGAAAATCACTCCATGAAGGCAAAGCGATGATCGCAGAATTGTATACATTTGTTCTTGACGTCAACGGCGGGACCTATGTGTCCCAATTTTCCGAAGATGATTTGAGGCGGGCCGTCCTGTTATGGGCTCAAAATGCGGATGAAGACATTATTTCTGCGTTTGGCTTAGACAGCGCTGGCGCTCTGCTCGACGCTGTCAGCGATAGTATTTGTGATGCTGACATGGGTCTCGTTGAATTGAGTGGGCTTAGATCGGCCTGGTTTATGTATGTTTCGGTCAATAACGTCGGTGGAAATCTGAATATCATAAAAACGGCCGGCTAGGGTCAGGGCCCATTGATGTGAGGGCTGCGATCTGATTTAGGCTCCGTGAGGAGACTGGATTTGAGCGATCTGTATTGGCTGACGGATGAGTCTTCACTCGGATGATGGAAGGGCTGTCCTCTGCGGGTGCCGAGCGCCGGACGGTGATGATCGACGCGACTTATCTGAAGGCGCACCGCACGGCCTCGAGCCTGGCGGTAAAAAGGGGGATCTCGGGCGCCTGATCGGCCGCACCAAAGGAGGCATGAACACCAAGCTCCATGCCATTACCGATGCCAACGGCCGTCCCTTGAGCTTCTTCATGACCGCTGGCCAGGTCAGGTCAGTGATTATATCGGCGCAGCCGCGCTGCTCGACGAGTTGCCCAAGGCGCAATGGCTGCTCGGCGACCGGGGCTATGACGCCGACTGGTTCAGGGACGCGTTGCAGGAGAAAGGCATAAAGCCCTGCATTCCGGGCCGAAAATCGCGCAACGAGCCTATCAAATACGACAAGCGCCGCTACCGTCGCCGCAACCGCATCGAGATCATGTTCGGACGTTTGAAGGACTGGCGCCGTGTCGCCACACGCTACGACCGATGCCCAACCGCTTTCTTCTCCGCCATCGCCCTCGCTGCCACCGTCATCTTCTGGCTATGACCTATGAGTCCTGACCCTAGGGGCGCGTGATCCTGCGCGTGCGCAGCAGAACGCTGATAATTGATCTTTTGCCTTTGGATTTCGACGGGATGATGATCAATGAAACATGCTTTTGTAATTATATCCTGCTCACTCTTATGTGCGTGCTCGGGCCATGGCGTCGAAAAATTCGAGGTGCACGCGAAGCTAATTGAACTGAGTGGTAGCTCGGTAAAACTGGTGTTGAACGCTGCACATGATCCGATCTGTGTATCGGCAGCTGATCTGTCGCCTCACTACGGCCGTATTCGGATATTCGATAATAAAGGAAGGGAAATTCAAAGAAGTAATAGCACTAATCGTGAGATGCAATCCTACAAGGGAATGGATATTGCTGATGGAGTTTTGGTGGGATCAGCAGGAAGGGCTAAAACTATTCTCATATCCCTTTCGGAGTTTGAGGCTGATGGCAAAAGGCCAGTCCGGGGCTACGTTGAACTCTCTTATTCTCCTTGCTCTTTACTGTTCGGCAGTGGAAATAGTCCTGTGCGATCGATGCGGGTAGATTTCTAGAGCGCTCGCATTCCGTCGGGATGACTCTCGGAGCATTGTCGGAAGACACGACGGCCCTTGGGGAAATCGAGGTTTCTCGAGGGTTGGAGATGATGCGGCACTGGGATTCGAGCCTAACGCCGCTTGATGGCGCGCCCGAAGGAATCCGCCAGGGTCGGCAAGCGCGAACGCGCGTCCGAGCTTATGCGAGGTTCCAAATCAAGTAATGGCGCACCCGACAGGATTCGAACCTGTGGCCTCTGCCTTCGGAGGGCAGCGCTCTATCCAGCTGAGCTACGGGTGCGTGCCGGCGAAACGCCGGGAACAGGGCCTCTACAGCAGGATGGCGCGGGCCTCAATCCCGAAAGCGTGACCGGGCATCGCCCCGATGCTAGCGCAGGCGGATGGCGGGCCCGAGCGCCGCGCCGCTCAGCGGCAGCAGCATCTCGACGCGGAAGCCGCCCTGGTCGTGGCCGGCCGTCACCGACGCATCGGCGCCGAACAGCGTCTCCAGGCGCCGGCTCACGATGGAGAGGCCGCGCCCGGTGCCGGGAGGGACCGCGCCGGCTGCGCCGGCCCCCGTCCCCGTATCTGCCACCGTCAGCCGCAGCCGCCCGGAATCGCGCGCCGCGCGCACGGTCACCGACGCGGCGCCGCGGGACGGGTGCACCGCATATTTCAGCGCATTCTCGACCAGGGGCTGGAGGATGAGCCGCGGCACCGCCGCCTCGGCCAGGTCGTCCGGGCAATCGATGCGCACGTCCGGCGTGCTGGCGAAGCGCACCGATTCGATGGCCAGATAGGCTTCGACGAGCTCGATCTCCTCCGCGAGCGGGACCAGGGCGGTATCCGCGCCGTCCAGGCAGGCCCGCATATAGGCCGACAGGCGCTCCAGCAGCATTTCCGCTTCTGCGTTGCGCCCGGAGAGCACCAGCGAGGACAGGCCGTTGAAGGTGTTGAACAGCATGTGCGGGTTGAGCTCGTTGCGCAGGGCCTCGAGCTGGGCCGCGCGTGCCGCTTCCCGCGCTTCCTCGGCGTTGCGGGCGTTGCGCGCTGCCCGGTTCATCGCGGCGATCAGCTCGAAGATCAGCGCCTGGATGATGAATATCCAGACATAGACGGCGACGTTGAGCGCCAGGGCCCGCAGGAACTCCCCGGTCGGCTTGCGGCCAAAGACCTCTCGCATCAGCTCGTAGAACCATTGGTCGATGGCGGCCTGGATGACGACGATGACGAGGAGCAGCGGGACCAGCCGGACCCAGCGGCCGGTCAGCGACCGCGTCTCCAGCCGTCTTATCCCCGCCTGCAGGACCAGCGAAAGCAGGACGCCGCTGACCGGCACCCCGGCTACGTAGCACAGGTACCAGAGATGCGGCAGGCCGCTCGCGGAGGCCGCGCCGATCGAGGCGAACGCCGCCATCGTCCCGAGCCAGAGGCCCAAAGTTATCAGGAAGATCTGCCTACGATCCACGCGTTCCCCCCAACCCGGATCCAGCGACGGTGGCGCAAGCCGGAAAAGCAGGGCCTCCGGTCGTGTCCGAGCCGGTGAGCCCGCTGCGCCCCTTGCACCCGGCTACGGGTTTCGGGGGGACTGGTAAAGCCTTGCCGCGACCGGGGGCTCAATGCCCCGCAGCTGCCCCGGCTCGTTTCGGCACGGGAGTCTTGGGCTTGTAGGGGCACAGGTCGGCGACCACGCAGCGCCAGCATTCCGGCGTGCGGGCCTTGCAGGTGTAGCGGCCGAGCAGGATGAGCCAGTGATGCGCGTGCAGCCGGAAGGGCTGCGGCACCGCCTTCTCCAGCTTCTTCTCCACCGCCAGCGGCGTCTTGCCCGGCGCCAGCCTGGTCCGGTTGCCGACGCGGAAGATGTGCGTGTCGACCGCGAAGGTTTCCGCGCCGAACGCCGTGTTCATCACCACATTGGCGGTCTTGCGCCCGACGCCCGGCAGCTGCTCGAGTGCGTCGCGATCGGCGGGAACCTGGCCGCCATGGTCGCGGATCAGCGCTTCGGAAAGCGCGATCACGTTCTTCGCCTTGGTGTTGAACAGCCCGATCGTCTTGATGTGCCGCTTCAGCCCCGCTTCGCCCAGCGCGACCATCTTCTCCGGCGTGTCGACTTCGCGGAACAGCGCGCGCGTCGCCTTGTTCACGCCGGCATCGGTGGCCTGGGCGGAGAGCACCACCGCTACCAGCAGCGTATAGTCGTTGACATATTCCAGCTCGGTCTCGGGATGGGGATTGTCTGCCGCGAGCCTAGAGAAGAACTCGAAGACGTCCTGCTTCTTCACTCTCCCAGCACCTGGTCCATCGTGTAGCGGCCGGCCGGCTTGCCCGCGAGCCATAGCGCGGCCTTCACCGCGCCGCGGGCGAAGATCGCGCGATCGTCGGCGCGGTGGATCAGTTCGATCCGCTCGCCCTGAGTCGCGAACACCACGCTGTGATCGCCGACCACCGAACCGCCGCGCAGGCTCGCCAGCCCGATCGTGCCCGAGGAGCGCGGGCCGACCGTGCCGGCGCGGTCGGTCACTTCCGCTTCCGCAAGGGTGGTGCCCATGCCAGCCGCCGCGGCATTGCCCAGCATCAGCGCGGTGCCCGAGGGTGCGTCGGCCTTGTGGCGGTGGTGCATCTCGACGATCTCGATGTCCCAATCGGAGCCGAGCCGTGCCGCCGCCTCGCGCACCAGCCGCTGGAGCAGGCCGATGCCGAGCGAGGTGTTGCCGGTCTGCAGCACCGCGATCTCCTGCGCGGCGGCATCGATCAGCGCATGATGCTGGGGCGAGAGGCCGGTGGTGCCCACCACGATCGGCCTGCCCGCCGCGCGCGCGGCGGCGAGGTGCGCTTCGAGCGCCTGGGGCGCGGAGAAGTCGATCAGCACGTCGGCCGCCGCCGCGATCGCCAAGGGGTCGTCCTGCACGTCCGCCCCGCCCGCGACCTGAGCGTTCATCTCCGGCGCCGCCGCCGCGATCGCCTGCCCCATCCGGCCGAGGCTGCCATAGATGCCGATGCTGGTCATAAGCGCTCCTCTGGCACAGCCGGGGGGCTGCGCGACAGGGTTATTTCGCGTCGTCTTCCTGCTTCCTGGGCTTCCTGCCGAGCGGGACGGTCGCGGTGGCCATCAGCCCCACGCCCTTGGCGCCGGGCAATTCGCGCTGCCTCGCCGCCACCGTGCCGCTGCCGCCGCCGGGCAGGCGGAAACCGGGGCGCAGCGGCTTCTCCGCCCAGCGCGCCTCGTCGAGCGTGGGCAGGCGGCTGCCGAGGCGGTTGCCGCACACGGTGATCGTGTCCCCACCCGGCCGGCAGGGGCGCTTCGGCACCATCGCGGCATCGCCCGCCTCGTCCGGGCTGGGGAAGATCGGCGCGCGATCCTGCGCGGCAAGGGCGACGAGGAGGATTGCGGCAAGCATGCGCGGGAGTGAACGCCCGATTTGCGGCGAGGGGATGGCGAGCCGCCGCGTTGCGCGTGAGAGGCGGGGATGCGATGAGCGCCCAATGTCCGCCCGCTACGTCCTTTTCTGCGCCAACCCGCTCGACACCAGCAGGGTCGAGCCCGACTTCGCGGATGAAGTCGGCCCGGCTCGGGATTGCGGGTTCCTCGCGCTCCGCCTTGATCACGACCATCTCGACCGCGCTCTCAATGTCGAGGCGGCATTGCGCAAGACGCGTTTCGATGGGCCGGGCGAGGCGGTATATCGCGGCTGGATGCTTCGAGCCGAAGCTTATGCGGCGCTGTATCGCGCGCTTGAACTGCGTGGCATCAGGCTCCTGACCTCACCGACGGAATATGCGGCTTGCCACCACGCGCCGGGCTCCCATGCCGCGCTCGCCGAGTGGATGCCCATGACTGTCTGGCTGGAGCAAGCCGATCTCGATGATCGGGCGCGGCGCGGGGCCCTCCTCGCGCCCTTCGGCGATATGCCGCTAGTCATCAAGGACTGGGTCAAGTCACAGGCCGGCTATTGGAGCGAGGCCTGTTATATCCCCGACGCCTCGGATGAGCATGCGGTCGAGCGTGTGACTCGACGGTTTCGCGAACTGCAGGACGACAGTCTCGTCGGGGGCATTGTGTTCAAAGCCTATGTTCCGCTCGTGCCCGTCGGCGCGCCGGCGCAGGAGTGGCGGTCGTTCAGCGTGCGTGGGCGGTCGGTTGGCTGCTGGCCACGTTCGCATGCCGCGAAGGCTCTGGGTCCGCCGCCGCCGGCATTGCTTGCGGGGGTGGCCGCACGAACCCCCAGCACCTTTGCTTCGGCGGATTTCGGCAGGGATGCCGATGGTCGCTGGTGGTTGCTTGAAGTCGGCGATGGGCAGGTTTCCGGGTTCCCCGATCCTGCTGCCGCGAAGGCAATATTCAAGGAGTTGTCGGCGTGATCCACGACATCCACAACATCGTCATCCTCACCGGTGCCGGCCTTTCGGCGGAGAGCGGCATCGCCACCTTTCGCGGCCCGGGCGGGCTGTGGGAGGGGCATCGGGTGGAGGATGTCTGCACGCCCCAGGCGCTCGCGCATGATCCCGAGCTGGTCCACCGCTTCTATGACGCGCGCCGGGCGAAGCTGGGCGAAGTCGAGCCCAATGCCGCGCACCGCGCGCTCGCCCGGCTCGATGCCGAATGGCCGGGGCAGCTGCTGATCGTCACCCAGAATGTCGACGACCTGCACGAGCGCGCCGGCACCCGACGGCTGCTCCACATGCATGGCGAGCTGCAATCCGCCCTGTGCGCGGCGTGCGGCGACAGCGTGGAATGGGAAGGCGCGCTGCCGCCGGAGAGCGAGTGCCCCGATTGCGGCAGCCCGGCGCTGCGGCCCGACATCGTGTTCTTCGGCGAGATGCCCTATCACATGGAAACGATCGAGCGGGCGCTGGCGGACGCCGATCTGTTCGTCTCGATCGGCACCTCGGGCGCGGTCTATCCGGCGGCGGGCTTCGTCCAGACGGCGCGCCATCATGGCGCGCGGACGCTGGAGCTGAACCTCGATCCCAGCGCGGGCAGCGCTTGGTTCGGCGAGAGCCGGCTGGGCCCGGCGGGGACGCTGGTGCCGGAGTGGGTGGAGCAGATGCTGGGCCAGGCGCCCGCGACCTGCTAGGATCGGCCCGTCGAAAAGGACCCGAGCGGCATCGGTAAGCCCGCTCCCTCGCGCGCGAGGCTCCGTGTCGCCCCGGGCGAACCCGCGACAAGCAACCGGCGCGTGCCGCCGGGGCTTGGCGCGCGCGATCCTGCCCGAACCGATCCCCGCCGGCCGCGCCCCGGAAGGAGCAAGTCCGTGCCGATCATCACTGCCAATCGCGATATCGTCACCCAGATCAACGTCTTCACCGTGCCCGAGGGCGGGCAGGAGGCGATGATCGCCTATCTCGCCGAGGCCGCGCGCGCCGCGCGCGAAGTCGCGGGCTGGCTCTCCGCCAGCCTGCACTGCAGCCTCGATGGCACGCGCGTGGTCAACTATGCGCAAAGTGCCGATGCCGATGCCGCGCGCCGGGTGTTCGAGCATCTGAACGCAAAGGGGCTGATCGACGGCAACAAGCGCCATGGCGAGGCGCATCCCGGGCTCTACCGGGTCGCCTTCACGCTGGAGAGATAGCGCGCCTCAGGCCGCTTTCTCGACGATCCCGGCCCGCGCCCGCCGATCGACCGAGAGCTCGAACACGTCGTGCCGCGCCTGGGCGCCGTCCACGTCCATCGTGGCGAGGCCGCGGCCGACTTCGTCGAGGTCGATGTTCGCCATCAATATCTCGGGCGCCGCGCCGGCCTGGGCGATCACGGCACCGTCGGGTGCCAGGATCGCGCTGTGGCCATGCTGGATCTGGCCCTCGGGCAGCCGGTCGAGCAGCTTGCGCGCCGAGCCGTCGCCGCCGGCTTTCTCATAGCCGGCGATCAGCTCCTGCCTGTGCTGCACCGTCCCCGCCGCGAGCACGAAGGCGCGCCCCTCATAGGCATAATGCGCCGAGGCGAGCATCGCGATGTCGGTGAGCGAAGGCCAGGCGGCGACGTGCACCGCCTCGCCTTCATGATGCATCGCCGCGCGGGCGAGCGGCATCCAATGCTCGGTCGAGGCGAGCTGGCCGATCCTGCCCCAGGACGCGGCGTGCAGCCCCAGCGTCGATCCGTCGCCCTGGCCCAGCATCAGCTTCTCGGCGGGAGAGAGGATCAGCTTGCGATGGCGCAGCACCGGCGCCTTGGGCCGGAACAGGAATTGCGTCGCATAGAGGCTCTGGCGCACGCGTTCATAGCCGCCGATGGAGACGGCGACGTCGGCGATGTCCACCGTCCATTGCAGCGGCTGGAAGCGCGGGTCCTCGCCATGGATCGCCTGGCCAAGCAGCAGCGCATGCAGCTCGCGCGTGCCCGGATGGTCCCATAGCCGCGCCGGGGCAACATGTTCGAGCCAGGCCGGATAGCCGCCCAGAAAGCCTTCGCCGAAGGCGACGACGCGCGCGCCCTTCTCGATCGCCTCGCGCGCCTTGGCGACGGCCTTGTCCAGCCCCGCCCCGATCGCGAGCGGAACCGGCGAATCCTGTACGATGGCGACCTTGAGCTTGTGCGTCACTCGACCCAGTCCAACCCTATCTCACGGTAAAGCGAACGGTCTTCCTGCCATTCGGGCCTTACTTTGACGTGAAGATAGAGATGGACCTTTACGCCCATGAGACGAGACAGCTCGGCGCGGGCACGGGCGCCGATTTCCTTGATGCGGGTGCCGCCCTTGCCGAGCACGATCGCGCGCTGCGTCTCGCGCTCGACCAGGATCTGCTGGTGGATCTCGACCGATCCGTCCTCGCGCTCCTTATATTGCTCGGTCTCGATCGCGCTCGAATAGGGCAGTTCCTTGTGGAGCTGGAGATAGAGCTGCTCGCGCGTCACTTCGGCGGCGAGCATGCGATCGGTGGCGTCGCTCACCTGGTCCTCGGGGAAGTGCCACGGCCCTTCGGGCATCGCCCCGGCAAGCGCGGCCTTGAGCTCGGCGACGCCGTCGCCGGTCTGGGCGGAGACGAACCAGGTCTCGTCGAAGGGCAGCAGCTCGTTGAGCTTGGCCGCATGCCCCAGGAGCCGCGGCTTGTCGGCCACGTCGACCTTGTTGAGGATCAGGATCTTGCGTTCGGGCCGTCCCTTCAGGCTCTCGATCACCGTCTGCACCTTGGGGCCGATCCCGCCCTTGCCGTCGACCACCAGGGCGACCAGGTCCGCGCCCTCCGCGCCTTCCCAGGCGGCGGCGACCATCGCGCGGTCGAGCCGGCGCTCGGGCGTGAAGATTCCGGGCGTGTCGACCAGGATGAGCTGCGCGTCGCCATCGATCGCGATGCCCATCACCCGGGTGCGCGTGGTCTGCGCCTTGGGGCTGACGATCGCGACCTTCTGGCCGACCAGCGCGTTGACGAGCGTGGACTTGCCCGCATTGGGCGCGCCGACGATCGCGATCAGGCCGCAGCGTTGTTGGGTCATGCTCTGGTTCCGGAATTTTGTTCGCGCGGCGACGTGGTGACGCAGTGGAAGGAAGATTGCTCGCGCAGAGGCGCAGAGAGCGCAGAGGAGGCGCGCTGCCGCGATAGCGGCGATTTCCATGTGCCAGGCGAAGGAACGAGCGCCTGCGCTGCGCGCAGATCCCTCTTTGCGCTCTCTGCGCCTCTGCGCGAACCAAAAAACGTCGCGTCGTCGCGTCGTCGCGCGAACATCATTGCTTCAACTTCGCCAGCAACGCCGCCGCTGCCGCCGTCTCGGCATCCTGCTTGCTGGTGCCCTGGGCCTCGGCCTCGGCGAAGCTGCCGATCGCCACCTTAACGGTGAAGCGCGGCGCGTGGTTGGGGCCCGAGCGGTCGGTCACCACATATTCGGGCGGGCGGCGATTGTTCGCGGCCGCCCATTCCTGCAGCGCCGATTTGGGGTGCCGGGGGGCGCTGGCATGCGCGTCGATATGCTTCGCCCAGGCCTTGCGGACGAAATCGCGCGCCGGCGCGAAGCCGAACTCGAGATAGAGCGCGCCGATCAGCGCCTCCATTGCGTCGCCCAGCACATTGTCGCTGTCCGCCGCGCCGTCGCCCCGCGCCTGCTTGCCCAGGCGGAGCAGCGGCGGCACGCCGACCTCGCGCGCCACATCGGCGCACATCGCGCCCGTCACCAGTGCATTGAGGCGGCGGGACAGCGCGCCCTCGGGCTCGCCGGAAAAGCGCTCGTACAGCCATTCGGCGATGGCGAGGCCGAGCACCCGGTCACCCAGGAACTCGAGCCGCTCGTAATTCTCGGCCGCCTGGCTGCCATGCGTCAGCGCGCGCTGATACGGGGCCAGGTCCGCGGGGCGCTGGCCGAAGGTCCTGACGATCCACTCCCCCAGATCGGGAGCGCTCAAAAGCCTTCCCCGATCCGGCCCCAGCGCGCCGCGGTGAACCAGGTCCAGGGCAGGAACCAGTTGGCGCTGCCATCGGTCGACCAGAAGCTCAGCACGGCCTTGCCCTCGAGATTCTCCAGCGGGACATAGGCGATGCCCTGGCCCTCGGGCGGCTGGGCGAAGCGGCTGTCGGTCGAGTTGTCGCGATTGTCGCCCATCAGGAAGACATGGCCGGCGGGCACGTGGAACACCTCGGTATTGTCCTGGGGCGTCAGCCCCTGGTCGAGCACGTCATAGGTCCTGCCGCCCGGCAGCGTCTCGCGGAAGCGCGGCAGCTTGCACACCGGGTCGCCCTGGGCGCTCACGGCCTGGAACAAGGTGGGGCAGTTGGTGAAGTTGGGCGTGATCGGCAGCTCGAGATCGGCGATCTTCTGCTTGGGCACCGCCTTGCCGTTCAGCACCACCTGGCCGTTCACCACCTGCACGCTGTCGCCCGGCAGGCCGATCACCCGCTTGATCCAGTCCTCGCCGTCATGGCCCGGCGCCTTGAACACCACCACGTCGCCGCGATCGGGCGTGCCGGGGAAGATGCGGCCCGGGATCAGCGGCAGGCTCCAGGGCAGCGAGTGCCTAGAATAGCCGTAGTTCCACTTGGTGATGAACAGATAGTCGCCGATCAGCAGCCGCGGCATCATCGATTCGGAGGGGATCGAGAAGGGCGAGAAGATGAAGCTGCGCACCACGAAGACGATCAGCGCCAGCTTGACGAGGAAGACGCCAAGGTCCTTCCACTCGTTCTTGGGCTTCTCCTCCGCGGCCGCCGCGGCGGGCGTGGCGGGCTTCTCGTTCAGGGAATCGGCGGGCGTGTTTTCCATGGGTACCTGCTCTGCTTGGGGCGCGCGATGAGGTCAAGCCGATGAATGGAGTGGCGGTGGCGATCCCGGGACGATAGGGGCGCACTTGTCCCCAAAGGAGATGAACATGGCATTGCCCGACTGGTCCGCCGTCAAGTCGCTCGAAGTCCCGACGCTCGCCGAACTGTTCGCGCGCGATTCGCGCCGGGTCGCCACGCTCTCCGCCGATGTCGCCGGCATTCATTTCGACTGGTCGAAGACGCACCTCACGCCCGAGCTCGTCACTGGCTTCACTCGGATCGCGGCGGAGATGGGCCTGGTCGCCAAGCGCGACGCGCTGTTCGCCGGCGAGAAGATCAACGTCACCGAAGGCCGCGCCGCCGAGCACACGGCCGAGCGCGGCGAGGGCTCGCCCGACAGCGTCGCCCGCGCCCAGGCCTATCATGCCCGCATGCGCGCGCTGATCGACGCGATCGAGGCCGAGGCGTTCGGCCCGGTGCGCAGCATCCTCCATATCGGCATTGGCGGCTCGGCGCTGGGGCCGGACCTGCTCGTCGACGCGCTGGGCCGCGAAGCCGGGCGCTACGAAGTCGCGGTGGTCTCCAATGTCGACGGTGTCGCGCTGGAGACCGCGCTCGACCGCTTCGATCCGCAGACCACGCTGGTTGCCATCGCCTCCAAGACCTTCACCACCACCGAGACCATGCTCAATGCCGAGAGCGCGATCTCCTGGCTGATGCAGGGCGGCGTCGCCGATCCCTATGGCAAGCTCGTGGCGCTCACCGCCGCGCCGGAAAAGGCAGTCGCGTTCGGCATCGACGAGACGCGCGTGCTGCCCTTCGCCGAATCGGTGGGCGGCCGCTATTCGCTCTGGTCGTCGATCGGCTTCCCTGCCGCGCTGGCGCTGGGCTGGGACGCGTTCGAGGAACTGCTCGAAGGCGCCGCCGAGATGGACCGCCATTTCCGCCTCGCCCCGTTCGAGGCGAACGCGCCCGTCCTCGCCGCCTTCGCCGACCTCTATTACACCCAGGTCCGCGGCTGCGAGACGCGCGCCACCTTCGCCTATGACGAGCGGCTCCGCCTGCTGCCGAGCTATCTCCAGCAGCTCGAGATGGAATCGAACGGCAAGCGCGTCACCGCCGAGGGGCAGCCGGTTGCCTGGCCGACCGCGCCGATCACCTGGGGCGGCGTCGGCACCGATGCCCAGCATGCGGTGTTCCAGCTGCTCCACCAGGGCACCCGCCTGGTGCCGCTCGAGTTCGTCGGCTCGATCGAGCCGGGCGACGGGCTGGCGGAGGAGCATCACCGCCAGCTGCTGCTCAACATGTTCGCCCAGGGCGCGGCGCTGATGGCCGGCCGCAAGAATGACGATCTGGCGCGCGATTATCCGGGGGACCGGCCCTCGGCGACCCTGCTGCTCGATCGCGTCGATCCGCGCACGCTGGGCGCCATCCTGGCGTTCTACGAGCAGCGCACCTTCGTGAACGCGGTGCTGCTCGGCATCAACGCGTTCGACCAGTTCGGCGTCGAGCTCGGCAAGGAAATGGCCAAGGCGGCGGGCGCGGGCGACCAGAGCTTCGACGCCTCGACCAACGACCTGATTGCCCGGGCATTCGGATGAGCGGCGACGAAGACTATGTCTATGACGAGGCGAGCGGGGAATGGATCCCCGCCGCCGAAGCCGCGGCGAAGGCCGGCGCGGCGGATGTGGTCGAGGTGCGCGACTCGGTCGGCAACCTCCTCCGGGACGGCGACCAGGTCACGCTGATCAAGGACCTGACCGTGAAGGGCGCCGGGCAGACGCTGAAGCGCGGCACGCTGATCAAGTCGATCCGCCTCACCGGCGACAGCCAGGAGATCGACTGCAAGTTCGACGGCATCAAGGGCCTGGTGCTGCGGGCGGAGTTCGTGCGGAAGCGCTGATTTTGCCGTCACCCCGGTCTCAGGCGAAGGCGCGGGGAAGGAGCCGCACAGGATCCCGGTTTCCGCCGGGATGGCGGGCTGTGCAGGCAATCCATTTACCCTCCCCCGCTAGACTCGCTCCGTCACGGCAAGGGGGCAGCCGATGGATCGCAGGCGAATCGTGCGGGAGAGCGAGCGGGCGGCGATCGAGCGCTGGTTTCCGGTGAGCCCGCTCGGCCCGCTCTTCGATCCTGGTACCGGAGACCTGCTTCCCGCCCCCGCCGCGGCGATCCCCGGCTGGCAGGCCGAGGCGTTCGTGCGGATCGATCATTATGTCGAGCACGAGCATGTCGCCGCCCAGGTCCATGGCTGGCTGTTCGGGCTGTTCATCGCCGGCCTGCTCGTCATCGCCATGGCGGCGGGCCTGCCGATCGGCCCGACCCTGGTGATCGGCGGCGCGGCGGGCGGGGCGCTGCTGCACGGCTGGCCGATCTGGCAGCTCTACCGCTTCCGCCGCGACCTGCGCCGCCTGCGAGAGCGCATCCGCGGCGAGCTGGCGACGCGCACGCCGATCCCGCGCGAGCTGGCCGCGCGCTTCCGCCGCCGCAATCCATGGCGGATCGCGCTCCATGCCTGGGTCTGGGGCCTCGCCGCGCTCGGCGTCGGCGCGCAGCATTTCGTGGCGCCGCAGGACGTGCCGGCGGCCATGGTCCCGGCCGCGCTGGCGGCGGTGGCGATCGCCTGGATCCTCCATTTCCTCTCGCGCCGGATCGACCTGCGCCGGGGCTGACATTGGCATCGGGGCGCATGCGCCCTATCTCCCGGCCTCGAAACGAGCGGAGGATTGCCGGTGGCCGAATATGACTATGACCTCTTCGTCATCGGTGCCGGCTCCGGCGGCGTCCGCGCCTCGCGCGTCTCGGCCGCCCATGGCGCCCGGGTCGCGGTGGCCGAGGAATATCGCATCGGCGGCACCTGTGTGATCCGCGGCTGCGTGCCCAAGAAGCTGCTCGTCTATGGCGCGCATTTCGCCGAGGACCTGAAGGACGCGCGCCGCTTCGGCTGGAACGTGCCCGAATGCGATTTCGACTGGGCGGTGCTGCGCGACAATGTGCTGGCGGATGTCGACCGGCTCAACGGCCTCTACACCCAGACGCTGCACAACAACCAGGTCGAGACCTTCCTCGAGCGCGCCACCGTCACCGGCCCGCACGAAGTGACGCTGGCGAGCGGCCGCAAGATCACCGCGAAATACATCCTCATCGCCACCGGCGCGCACCCGCACGTGCCCGATTTCCCCGGCAGCGACCTTGGCATCACGTCGAACGAAGTGTTCCATCTGGAGAAGCTGCCCAGGCGCGTGCTGATCGCGGGCGGCGGCTATATCGCCAACGAGTTCGCCGGCATCTTCAACGAGTTCGGCAGCCATGTCACTTTGGTCAACCGCACCGACGTGATCCTGCGCGGCTATGACCATTCGATGCGCGACCGGCTGCTCCAGATCTCGCTGATGAAGGGCATCGATTTCCGCTTCCACACCGAGTTCAAGTCCATCGAGAAGCTCGAGAGCGGCACGCTCAAGGTCACGCTGACCAAGCATGAGCCGATCGAAGTCGATTGCGTGCTGTTCGCGACCGGCCGCGTGCCCAATACCGAGGGGCTGGGCCTGGCGGATGTCGGTGTCGAGCTGGACGGCAAGGGCGCGGTGAAGGTCGATGCGGACAACCAGTCGTCGGTCGATTCGATCTATGCCGTGGGCGACGTCACCAACCGGGTGCAGCTGACGCCCGTGGCGATCCGCGAGGGCCAGGCGTTCGCCGACACGATCTTCGGCAACAAGCCGCACCAGGTCGATTATGGCTGCATCCCCAGCGCCGTGTTCAGCCACCCGCCCATGGCCGGCGTCGGCATGACCGAGAGCGAGGCGCGCAACAAGCTGGGTTCGATCGCGGTCTACCAGTCCGATTTCCGCGCGATGAAGAATGTGCTCGCCGATCGCAACGAGCGCGCGCTCTACAAGATGATCTGCGAAGGGACGACCGGCCGCGTGGTCGGCCTCCACATGATCGGTCCCGACGCGCCGGAGATTCTCCAGGCCGCGGCGGTGGCGGTGAAGGCGGGGCTGACCAAGGACGCGTTCGACCAGACGGTGGCGCTGCATCCGACCATGTCGGAAGAGCTGGTGTTGATGAAGTGAGCGGGAAGTTCATGCCGAAGGCGTGAAACGAAGGCCGCGGGGCAGCCTTTGCCGATCACGCCCCGAAGGGAGGGTGCCGCACGCGAAGCCGCGCCGCTCAGCTGTCATGGGCGAGGATCGCGTCCGCCTCGTCCAGCGGCACCTTGCCGGCGCGGCGTGACAGCCAGCTGGTCGCGGCGATGTCCCAGGTGACGTTGCCGACGGTGCGCATGATGTCGGGGATGGTCTCGACCGCGACGAGCAGGCCGAGCGGGCTCACCGGGGCGCCGATCGTCGCGGCGACCGGGGCGATCGCACTGACATAGCTCACCGTGCCGGGCAGGCTCACCGAGCCGAGCGAGGTCAGCGTCGCGACCACCACGCCCACCGCCAGCGTCGCCGGGCTCAGCGGCACGCCGAACCATTCGGCGACATAGATGGCGACGGCGAAGTTCATCGCCGGGCCGGTCGCCCGGAAGATCGCCACCGCCAGCGGCAGGGTCACGCCCGACACGGCCACCGGCACGCCGAGCTTGCCCGAGCCCTCGATCATCACCGGCAGGGTGGCGAGCGAGGACTGGGTGCTGAGCGCCACTGCCTGGCTCGGCAGCGCGGCGCGGACATAGCGGCCGAGGCGGACGCGCCCGCCGAACACTGCCACGGGATAGGCGAAGATCGTCACCGCCAGGCCGACGCCGGCGACGGTGAGGATATAGTGGATCAGCGCGCCGAACGCGCCGGTGCCGGCCTTGGCGCCGACGACCAGGGCCAGGGCGAACACGCCGAGCGGCCCCACCCACAGCACCCAGTCGATCACCACCAGCATCACGTCGCGCAGCGCCTTGAAGAAGTTGGTCAGCAGCGTCTGGACCTCGCCGCCCACCCGGGTCATCGCGAAGGCGAAGATCAGCGAGAAGATGATCAGCGAGAGGAAGGCGTTCTCCGCCGCCGCCTTGACGATGTTGGCGGGCACGATCGCGGCCAGGAACTCGCCGATCGGCGGGACCGGCCCGATCTTCTCGGCGCCGGCCAGCGCGCCGCGCAGCGCCTGGGCCGATTCATGGGGCAGCGGCGCGAAGTGGAGGAACAGCGGGGTGAGGATCGCCGCGGCGGTGGCCGAGAGGAACAGCACGATCACGTAGAGCGCGATCGCGCGGCCCGCCAGGCGGCCGGCCTGCGCGGCCTCGGCGGTGGCGGCGACACCGGTGATCAGCAGCGCGACGACCAGCGGCACGATCGTCATCTGCAGGCCGTTGAGCCAGGCCTGGCCGATCGGCTGCGCGAATTCGGCGGCGGTCAGCGCCGCGGCGGGCGCCCAGGCGGCGAGCACGGCGCCGAGAATCAGTCCCGCGATCAGGGACAACAGGATACGGGTTGGTTGCGACATGCTCGCCCTTTGAGAAATTCCGCGCTAATCCGGTGGCGGTTGAGGGCCCGCAAGGTCGCGAGAAAACGGCACATGGCAAGAAAATATTTCGGTACCGACGGAATCCGGGGCGCGACGAACCTGTCGCCGATGACGGCGGCGATGGCGATGAAGGTCGGCATGGCGGCCGGCGCGCATTTCCGGCGCGGCGATCACCGGCACCGGGTGGTGATCGGCAAGGACACGCGGCTTTCGGGCTATATGCTCGAGAATGCGCTGGTCGCCGGCTTCACTTCGGTGGGCATGGACGTGGTGCTGGTCGGGCCGATGCCGACGCCGGCGGTGGCGATGCTCACCCATTCGATGCGCGCCGACATGGGCGTGATGATCTCCGCCAGCCACAATCCCTATGCCGATAACGGCATCAAGCTGTTCGGGCCCGACGGCTACAAGCTGTCCGACGCCGACGAGCTGGCGATCGAGGCGCTGATCGACGGCGAGGTGCCGCTTGCCGCCTCGGCCGATATCGGCCGGGCCCGCCGGGTCGAGGATGCCCGCGGCCGCTACATCCACTTCGCCAAGTCGACCTTCCCGTCCGACCTCACGCTCGACGGGCTCAGGATCGTCGTCGATTGCGCCAATGGCGCCGCCTATCAGGTCGCGCCCTCGGCTCTCTGGGAGCTGGGCGCCGACGTGATCGCGATCGGCGTCACGCCCAACGGCAAGAACATCAACGACGGCGTCGGCTCCACCGCCCCCGATACGCTGTGCGAGACGGTGGTCGGCGCGGGCGCGCATATCGGCATCGCGCTCGACGGCGATGCCGACCGGCTGATCGTGGTCGACGAGCATGGCAAGGTGGTCGATGGCGACCAGCTGATGGCGACGATCGCCGGCGGCTGGGCGCGCCAGGGCCGGCTCGCGGGCGGCGGCCTCGTCGCCACCGTGATGTCGAACCTCGGGCTCGAGCGCCACCTCGCGGCGCAGGGCCTCGGCCTGATCCGCACCAAGGTGGGCGACCGCTATGTGCTCGAGAAGATGCGCGGCTCCGGCTACAATGTCGGCGGCGAGCAGTCGGGCCACATCATCCTGTCCGACTATGCCACCACCGGCGACGGCCTGGTCGCGTCGCTCCAGGTGCTCGCCGAGCTGGTCCGCGCCGGCGCGCCGGCCAGCGAGGTGCTTCACCGCTTCGATCCGCTGCCCCAGCTGCTCAAGAACGTCCGCTTCAAGGGCGGCAAGCCGCTCGAGGATCCGCGGGTGCAGGATGCGATCGCCGCGGCCGAGACCGAGCTCGACGGCAAGGGCCGCCTCGTCATCCGCGCCTCGGGCACCGAGCCGGTGATCCGGGTGATGGCCGAGGGCGACGACAAGGCGCAGGTCGAGGCGGTGGTCGACCGGATCTGCGACGTCGTGCGCGCGGCGGCGGCATGAGCCCGCCGCTGAAATCGGCGCTGTCGGTAGGGGTCGCGGGCGCGCTGGGCGCCTGGTTCGCGAATTTCGGCCGCCTGGCCGGCGGCGCGATGTCGCTGCTCGACGGAATCGGCCATTCGGCGCTCGTGCTGGCGCTCGCCGCTGGCCTCTGGTTCCTCTATGACAAGATACGGAGCCGTGCCGATGCTTGAGATGCGCCCCGATTGCGAGCGCTGCGGCGCCGATCTTCCCGCGGACGAGGGCGGTGCCTTTATCTGCTCGTTCGAATGCACCTTCTGCGCCGCCTGCGCCGATGCGCTCGACGAACGCTGCCCGAATTGCGGCGGCGAGCTGTTGGATCGGCCGGCGCGCGTGGGTATGGCACTGGCGAACAACCCGGCCAGCACGGAGCACCGGTTCAAGGGCTGAAAGACCATGACGCCTCGCATCCTGATCATCGCCGGGTCGGACTCCGGCGGCGGCGCCGGCATCCAGGCCGACATCAAGACCGTCACCATGCTCGGCGGCCATGCGATGACCGCGATCACCGCGATCACCGCGCAGAACACGCTGGGCGTCACCGGCGTCCACCCGGTCCCCACCGAGATGGTGCTCGCCCAGATCGACGCCTGCGTCACCGATATCGGCGTCGACGCGATCAAGATCGGCATGATCGGCTCGGCGCGCACCGCGCTGGCGCTGGCGGAGAAGCTCGCCGAGCTGCCCGGCGTGCCGGTGGTGTTCGATCCCGTCATGGTCGCGACCAGCGGCGCCACGCTTGCCGACGACGCGACGATCGCGGCGTTCGAGCGGCTGATGGACCGCGCCAGCGTCGTCACTCCCAACATCCCCGAGCTCGCGGCGCTGGGCGGCGACGCCCGCGCGCTGGTCGCGGCGCATCGCTGCGCGGTGCTGGTCAAGGGCGGCCATGTCGAGGGCCCGATCATCACCGACCGGCTCTATTCCGCCGATCCCGAGGATCCGCCCGAGATCGAGTGGAGCAATCCGCGCATCGAGACCGACAATACCCATGGCACGGGCTGCACCCTATCCACCGCCATCGCCTGCGGGCTGGCCGAGGAATGGGACCTGCCCGAGGCCGTGCGCCGCGCCCGCCGCTTCGTGCGCATCGCGATGCGCGAGGCGCCGGGGCTGGGCCGCGGCCATGGCCCGATGGGGCATCAGGCGGTGCGGCTCGACCTCAACCTGAGCTTCTTCGAGCCGATGCTGAACCAGGTGACCGTTCCCGCCACCGATCTCGCCGCCAGCGAGCGCTTCTACCGGCTGCTCGGCCTCACCCAGGTCGTCCGCGCCAGCCCCCGCTATGCCCGGTTCGAGACCGAGGGCGGTGCGACGTTCAGCATCGCCACCGATCCGGGATATACCGCGCCGGTCGTCTATTTCGAATGCGGCGACCTCGACGTCACCGTCGCCTATCTCCAGCAGCAGGGCATCGCGTTCGAGCAGGAGCCCAGGGACGAGACCTGGGGCTGGCGCGAGGCGCGGCTGCGCGATCCGGCGGGCAATTCGGTGCGCCTCTACCAGGCCGGCGAGATGCGCCGCTATCCGCCATGGCGGGTGGGCGATGCCTAGAAATTCCGGGCCTGATCTCAAGTTCGAGCGGAAATACGGGAAGCTGCACGGCGGCCCGGTCGCCGGGGTGGACGAGGCCGGCCGCGGCCCGCTCGCCGGTCCGGTGGTCGCCGCTGCCGTGGTGCTCGATCCCGAATGCATCCCCGAGGGCGTCGACGATTCCAAGGCGCTGACGGCCGGCAAGCGCGAGCGGCTCTGCGCCGAGATCCTCGCCTGCGCCCGGGTGGGGCTGGGCATCGCCTCGGTCGAGGAGATCGACGGCCTCAACATCTTCTGGGCGACGATGCTGGCGATGACCCGCGCGGTCGAGGCGCTGGGGCCGGCTCCGGCCTTTGTGCTGGTCGACGGCAATCGCTGCCCCGACTGGGCGCATCGGAGCCATGCGGTGGTCGGCGGCGACGCGCTCTGCCTGTCGATCGCCGCCGCCTCGATCGTCGCCAAGCACCGGCGCGATGCGATGATGATCGAACTGGACGCGCTCCATCCCGGCTATGGCTGGGCGAGCAACAAGGGCTATGCCGCGAAGGTCCATCAGGAAGCGCTGCGCGCGCTCGGCCCCACGCCGCATCACCGCAGGAGCTTCGCGCCGGTGGCGCAGGCGCATTTCGATTTCGGGGGCCGGGCAGCGGAATGACGCGGCTCCTCGCGCCTCTGCTTCTCGCCGCGCTGGGGGCGTGCACGGACAGCGCGACCGGGGAAGGCCAGGGGTGCGACGGGCCGCCCAAGGGCTGGCACCGGCCCGCAGAGGGCATCGGCGAGCTCATGCCGATCGAGACGGTGCGCGTGCGCGGGGATGGCGTCGTGGCATGGAATGGCGAGCCGGTTTCCGTGGCGACGCTGGCGGATTACCTCCGCGGGTCCGCATCGGCGAGCCCGCCGCCGATGATTCTCTTCTCCTTCGATTCGGGCGCGGCGTGCCCGGCGGTGCGGGATGCGCGCCGGGTCCTGCGCGCATCGCCTGCTTGCAAGGCGGGGCTTTGCGGCGAAGGATCCGGCTGGCGATATTATCCGGGCGGCAAGATCGTGTTCTGATTCTGAGTCTTTTCCGCCACACCCCATATCTAGTGGCTGTGGATAACTTCCCGACTCAGCATGTGGATAAGTTTCCGAACCGTTCTACAAGTTAACGGAATCGCAGGCTTTTTCGTTAACTAATCTGTGCTTGACGGATGGTCGTTCCGCGACAGAAACCGCCTCTCCAACAAGGGGAAAGAGGTTAATGGGGGTTCTCGAAAAGGGCAGGCTCAAGCCGGCAACGGCGCGTAGCTGGGTCGACGTATTGCCCTATGACACGATCCTGCAGCAGGACTGCATCGAGGCCATGCGCGCGCTGCCGGCCAAGTCGATCGACTGCATCTTCGCCGATCCGCCCTACAATCTCCAGCTCGGCGGCGACCTCAACCGGCCTGACGGCAGCCATGTCGATGCGGTCACCGATTCCTGGGACAAGTTCGACAGCCTCGCCGCCTATGACGCGTTCACTCGCGAATGGCTGGCCGAGGCGCGCCGCATCCTGAAGGACGACGGCACGATCTGGGTGATCGGCAGCTATCACAACATCTTCAAGGTGGGCTCGGCGATCCAGGACCTCGGTTTCTGGATCCTCAACGACATCATCTGGCGCAAGGCCAACCCGATGCCCAATTTCAAGGGCACGCGCTTCACCAACGCGCACGAGACGCTGATCTGGGCGAGCACCGGCGAGAAGGCGAAATACACCTTCAACTATCGCTCGATGAAGACGCTCAACGACGAAATCCAGATGCGTTCGGACTGGGAATTCCCGATCTGCGGCGGCCAGGAGCGGCTGAAGAAGGGCGGCACCAAGGTCCACCCGACCCAGAAGCCCGAGGCGCTGCTCTACCGGATCATGCTCGCCAGCACCAAGCCGGGCGACGTGGTGCTCGATCCCTTTTTCGGCACCGGCACCACCGGCGCGGTCGCCAAGCGGCTCGGCCGGCGCTGGATCGGCATCGAGCGCGAGAGCGCCTATGTCGAGGCGGCGCAGGAGCGCATCGAAGCGGCGTTGCCGCTCGACGAATCGGCGCTGAAGACGATGCAGGCGCCCAAGAGCCAGCCGCGCGTCGCCTTCGGCCAGCTGGTCGAGAACGGCTATCTCGCCCCCGGCACCGTGCTCACCGACGGCAAGCGCCGCTGGCGGGCGGTGGTCGGTGCCGACGGCTCGCTGAGCTGCGACAGCCAGAGCGGCTCGATCCACAAGCTCGGCGCGACGCTGCAGAACGCGCCATCGTGCAATGGCTGGACCTTCTGGAACTATGAAGCCGCCGACGGCCTCAAGCCGATCGACGCGCTGCGCCAGACCTATCTGCTGGCGACCCAGCCGTAATTGGGAGGGGGAGGCCGCGCACCTCCCCAGGCCGTCCTGCGGCCCCCGGAGCTGATCCGGGGTTCGGCTGGGGCGCCACAAGCGACGGCATCGCCCCGTGGGGGGACCCTGAAGCAAGTTGGCGATTGTCCCCTTGAGGCACGGCGTTCCCCATAGCCGTCATCCCCGCCTTCGCGGGGATGACGGAACAGGGCGTTCCCGTCCTTTGCGGGCAATCGCCAGGCAAGTTCAGGGTGGCGAGCGGGTGGCGGCTGCGCTTTGCCTCTTCCAAAATAGGATATCGTCTGGGACGGGTGGTCCATGGCCAGCCAACCCCCTTCCTCCGCAATGCCCTGCCGCATCGGGCGCGCCCTTGCATCTCGCGCAAGCGCCGGGACAGCCGCGTGCGCAGAGGTCGCGACTCTTGTGACTTTCCGCGCCCCATGACCCTCGACCTGCCCTCCTCCGCGCGGCTCTATCTGCGCCCGGTCCAGCTCGCCGACACGCCGGTGAACCGCGATGGCGAGGTGTTCCGCCTCGCCGGGGGGCTCAGCTGGTGCTCGGCCTTCGAGCTGATCGCCCGCGATAACGGCAGCCGCGTCCTCCAGCGCACTGTCTCCGTCGCCGATCTGCCGGAGGATCCGCGCATCGCCGCGATCCTCCGGCGTATCGCCGCGCCGCGCGCGCCGTTGACGCTCGGCGAGCGGGTGGTGCGGCTCGACCAGCCCCAGGTGATGGCGATCCTCAACCGCACGCCGGACAGCTTCTCCGATGCCGGCGCGCACATGCAGGACGCCGATGCCGCCGCGAGCGCGGGCGTCGGCATGGCGGCGGCCGGTGCCGCGATCCTCGACATCGGCGGCGAATCGACGCGGCCCGGCGCGGCGGAGGTGTGGGAAGGCGAGGAGATCGAGCGCGTCGTTCCCGTGATCCGCCTGCTCGCGCGCGGCGGCGCGGCGATCTCGGTCGACACGCGCCGGGCCGCGGTGATGGCCGCCGCGCTCCAGGCGGGCGCGCATCTCGTCAACGACGTCGCCGCCCTGCTCTACGATCCCGGCGCGCTCGAAGTGGTGGCGGCGGCCGGCTGCCCGGTGGTGCTGATGCACTCGCCCGAGCCGCAAAAGGGCCCGCATGGCGGCGAAGGCTATGGCGACGTGCTGCTCGACGTGTACGACTGGCTGGAGCGGCGGGTCGAGGAAGTTGGCGCCGCGGGCGTCGATCGCGCACGGATCCTGGTCGATCCGGGCATCGGCTTCGGCAAGTCGCTTCAGGACAATCTCGCGCTGATCAACGGGCTCGCGCTGTTCCACGGCCTGGGCTGCGCCATCGTGCTGGGGGCCAGCCGCAAGCGGATGATCGGCGCGCTCGCGAACGAGGCGCCGGCCGACCAGCGGCTCGGCGGCAGCCTGGCGCTCGCGCTGAAGGGTGCCGAGGCGGGGGTGCAATTGATCCGGGTGCATGACGTCGTCGAGACGGTTCAGGCGTTACGGGTGTGGCGCGGCCTGCGCGATGCGGCGCTGATCGCGCGCTAGAAGGAGAGAAGCCCATGCGGATTGCCCCGGTCTTTGCCCTTGCCTTCACGCTCGCCGCTCCGGTGACGGCGCATGCCCAGGACGCAGGGACTCCCGCCGCCGCGCGCCGGACGGTGGAGAATTATTATGCCGCGATCGAGCGCGGCGATTTCCGCGCCGCCTATGCGGCCTGGGACGATGGCGGCAGGGCGAGCGGCAAGAGCTATGCGGATTTCCGCCAGGGCTTTGCCGCGACGGCGCACAGCCGGGTGGTGACGGGGGCGCCCCGCAACGCCGATGCCGGGATGAGCCAGCGCTGGATCGAAGTGCCGGTCGATGTCCGCGCCGCGCTCAAGAACGGCCGGCGCCAGCATTTCCGGGGCAGCTACACGCTCCACCGCGTGGCCGCAGGCGTGAGCGACAATCCCGCCGACAGCCGCTGGCATCTGTCGAAGGCGAGGCTGGTGGCGGTCCGTTAGGTTGAAAACCCAGACAAGCCTTTGAAACCATATTCGTGATCCCCGCCTGCGCGGGGATGGCGGTTGGAGGGATGGCGGGAATGATGCTGGAGAATATTGCCCCGACCTAGAACCAGCCCTGTTCCTCGAGCGCCGGTGCCTGGGCGCGGGCGACCGGCGCCTCGATCCCGCCGGCGAGCTGAAGGCGGAGGTTGCGCCCCTCGCGCCGCACGCCCTGGACGGCGCCGCGCGCCACCCACCAGCTGCGATGGACCAGCGCGCCGGGAGTGCCGTCCAGCTCGGCGACCGCGTCGCGCAGGCGCATCAGCAACAGGGTGGAGCCCCGCGGGGTGTGGACGCGGACATAATGGTCCTCCATCTCCAGCGCGATCGGCAGGGCGCGCAGGTGCGGGGGCAGCCGGTCGACCAGCCGGGGCAGCGCCGCCGGGCCGGGCTCCGCGGCCGGCTCGGCTCCGGTTTCGGTTGCGGCCTCGACCCGGTGCCGCTGCCGGGCGAACCAGAAGAGCGCGCAGACGAGCGCGCCCAGCACGAGCACGTTGAGATACTGGGCGAGCGCCTCTTCGATCGTCGGCCAGCGCGGGGCGTGCCAGAGGAAGTTGGCGAGCCAGGTGACCGCCGTCATCGGCAGGGTGGCGAGCAGGCAGGCGGCGGCCCAGAGCGCGGGCTCGGGCAGCTCCAGCCGGGGGGCGAGCGCGGTCGCTCCCGCCATGGCGGGGAAATAGAGGAAATAGCCGGCATAGCTCATCGCCAGCCAGTAGAGCAGCCGCAGCCCGAACGGCGCCGCGAAGCTGCCGAACGGCCCGACCAGCGCCAGCACCAGCCCCACGCCGAAGATGATCGTGCAGTCGATCAGGATCCGCCGCGTGCCGCCCAAACCGTGCCTTTCCCGTCCCGTTCGCGCTTCGCCAAATGGCCGCGCCCTGTGCGCCGCCACCCGTCGGCGAAGCATCTCGCCGGCCCACGTAGCCCCGATTGCGGGCGGTCGGCCAGTCGCCAATCTGCCCGGGTCAATAGCGTCGGGAGACAGGCAATGGCCACAATTGTTCGGGAAGAAGCCGCGATCGATCTGCCGCGCGCCGCCAAGGGCGCGCTGCTCGTCGGCGCCGCCGCGCTGGCCGGCGCCACCATGATCGCGGTCGGCCGGGTGCTGCTCGGGCTGACGCCGTCGACCTATGAAGCGAAGCAGGTGGCGATCCTCGTTCATCTCGCCACGGTGCTGCCGGCGATCCCGCTGGGGCTATGGGTGCTGCTGGCCCGCAAGGGCGATGCGACGCACCGGCTGCTCGGCCGGATCTGGGCGGTGCTGATGCTGACGGCGGCGGGCTCGGCGGTGTTCATCCGTACGATCAACCATGGCCAGTTCAGCCTGATCCATCTGTTCGTGCCCCTGGTCTTCCTCGCCCTGTTCCGCGCCATCCGCGCCGCCCGCATGGGCCGGATCGCCCAGCACAAGCGGCTGATGTGGACGCTCTATTCGGCCGGGCTGCTGCTGCCGGGCATGTTCGCCTTCCTGCCCGGCCGGCTGCTCTGGCACTGGCTGATGCGCTAGGCGAGTCCGGCCTTCCGCCTTGCCGCCGGCCGCGCCAGGTCGCGCGCCGCGTCCCGCCCGATCCAGCGCGTGGCGGGCCGGGGCGAGGCGGCGAGCCGCTCGGCCATTTCGCTGGCGGCGGCGTGGAGGGTGGGGTTGCGCATGCCGATCCCCCGCAGCGCCCAGCTCACGCCCTTCTTGACGAAGTTGCGGGGATCCCCGGCATGCGCCTCGATCAGCGGCAGCGCTTCGCGGAAGCGGGCGTCGCCGAGCTTCCTGGCGTGCAGCGCCAGCCCGGCGAGCAGGGCGAAGGCGGCGCGGCGCACGAACTCGCGCTCGTCCTCCGCCCAGCGGGGGACGGCATCCCAGGCAAGCGGGCTCTTGTCGAACAGGTCGAAACAGGCGGTGTCGCAGGTTGCCCAATTGTCGAACCCGGCAGCCCAGCGGTCCATTCCCGCGGCGCTCAGCGCTCCGGGTTCGCCGACGAAGCAGGCGAGCAGCCGCGCTTCATATACCCCGGCATCCCATAGCCGCTCGGCAAGCGTCTGGTCGCGCCCCAGCGCCTTGGCGATGCCGCGGAGGGTGCCGACCCTGATCCCGATGACGCGGTCTGCAGTCGCGATGCCGAAGCGCGACATCCCGTCGGCCACGCCGGGTTCGGCGGCCTGTTCGAGCAGTCGGAGCGCCTCGGCCAGCATGGCGGCGAGCCTAGGCTCAGGCGGCGCTCTGGTCGATCCCCAGCTCGCCGAGCTTGCGGTAGAGGGTCGAACGGCCGATCCCCAGCCGCCGGGCGACTTCGGTCATCCGGCCGCGATAATGGCCGATGGCGAGGCGGATCACATCGGCCTCGATCTCGTCGAGCGCGCGCAGATTGCCGTCGGGGCGGAACAGGGTGACGCCAGCATTGCCCGCCCCCTGGACCTGCGCGCCATTGGCCGCCGGCCGTCCGGCGGCGAGCTGGGCGATCTGCGGGAAATCGGCACGGGCGAGCCCGTCGCCGTCGCAGAGCACGGCGGCGCGGAACAGGGCGTTCTGGAGCTGGCGGACATTGCCCGGCCAGTCATAGCTGCCCAGCAGCTGGAGCGCGTCGTCGGTGATGCCGAGCGGGCGCAGGCCCGGCTGCTCGGCGATGCGGGCGAGCAGGTGGCGGGCCAGCGCCGGGATGTCGCCGATGCGCTCGCGCAGGGGCGGGATCGTCACCTGGACGACGTTCAGGCGGTAATAAAGGTCCTCGCGGAAACGCCCGGCCTCCACTTCGGCCTGCAGCGTCTTGTTGGTCGCCGCGATCACGCGGACATCGACTTCGCGGGCGTGCCGCGCGCCGATCGGCTGGATCTCGCCCGACTGCAGCACGCGCAGCAGCTTCACCTGCGCATCGAGGGGCATCTCGCCCACTTCGTCGAGGAACAGCGTGCCGCCATCGGCGTCGGCGAAGCGGCCGATCTTGCGCTCGAACGCCCCGGTGAAGGCGCCCTTCTCGTGCCCGAACAGCTCGCTCTCGACCAGGTTGGCGGGGATCGCGCCGCAATTGACGCAGACCATGTCCTTCTTGCTGCGCGGGGACGCGGCGTGGACCGCCTCGGCCACCACTTCCTTGCCGACGCCGCTTTCGCCTTCGATCAGGACGGGCACGCGGGCACGGGCAGCCTTGGCGGCGATCGCCAGCGCGGCGCGGAACAGGGGGGCGCTGCCCACGATCTCGTCAAAGGCGAGCGGGGCGGAGAGTTTCTCGGTGAGCGGGCGCAGCTCGCCCGCGGTCTTGCCGCCCACCGCAGCCTCGAGCGCGGCGAGCAGCCGCTCGGCGGCGAGCGGCTTCACCAGGAAGTCGGTCGCGCCCGAGCGCATCGCGTTCACGGCATTGGCCACCGATCCGTTGGCGGTGAGCATCAGGATGGGCAGCTGCGGCCGGCGAGTGCGCAGCTCGCCGATCAGCCCCGCCGCATCGGCGTCGGGCGAGCTGTGGTCGAGCAGGATCGCGTCGAGCGCCATCCCGTCGGGGGTGCCCAGCGTGGCGATGCCGGTCTCGGCCTCGCTCGCGAAGATGGTGCGCCAGCCGCGGCGTGCGGCAATGGCGGCGACGAGGCGGCGCTGGGCCGGCTCGTCGTCGATCAGCATCAGGAGGCGCTGGCCGTTGCGCGTCATCGCTCTTTCTGTCCCCAATGTCCCGTTTCAGGGCGTCACTCATAGAACGGATGGGTAAAGGCGGGCTTAAGCCTGACGTAGCGGCACGAGGGTTGAGCGGGTGGAGGGCCGGGGCTAAGGTCAGGCCAATTCGCGTTTCAAGGGGAGAGACGAATGGTCGATACGGTCGACAGCGCCGAACAGCTCAAGGCGCACGAGCAGACCTGGAATGGTTTCAAGGCGATGATGTTCTGGGGCACGATCGGCGTGGCCCTGATCGCTGCCTTTGTCGTCTTCCTGATCTCCGCAAAGTGAAGATCGCGGTCCTGAAGGAGGCCGCCGCCGGCGAGCGGCGCGTCTCCGCGACTCCGGAAACGGTGAAGAAGTTCGTCGCTCTCGGCGCGCAGGTGGCGGTGGAGCAGGGCGCCGGCGACACGGCCTCGATCGCCGACCAGGCTTATGCCGATATGGGCGCCGCCATCGGCGACCGTGCGGCGACGCTGAAGGACGCCGACATCGTGCTCGGCGTGCAGGGCCCCGACCCGGCGGGCCTGACGGGCGCGAAGCCGGGCGCGTGGATCGTCGCCGGCCTCAATCCCTTTGGCGAGCGCGCGCGGGTCGATGCCTATGCCAGCGGCGGCTTCGAGGCGCTGGCGATGGAGCTGATGCCGCGCATCACCCGGGCGCAGTCGATGGACATCCTGTCGTCGCAGTCGAACCTGTCGGGCTACAAGGCGGTGCTCGACGCGGCGGCCGAATATGGCCGCGCCTTCCCGATGATGATGACCGCGGCGGGCACCGTCTCGGCCGCCAAGGTCTTCGTGATGGGCGTGGGCGTGGCGGGGCTGCAGGCGATCGCGACCGCGCGGCGCCTCGGCGCCCAGGTCTCGGCGACCGACGTGCGGGCGGCGACCAGGGAGCAGATCCTGTCGCTCGGCGCCAAGCCGATCTTCGTGGAGGCGGTGCAGGGCATCGAGGGCGAAGGCACCGGCGGCTACGCCACCGAGATGAGTGACGAATACAAGGCCGCCCAGGCCGAGCTGGTCTCGTCGCACATCGCCAAGCAGGACATCGTGATCACCACCGCGCTGATCCCGGGACGCCCCGCGCCGCGCCTGATCAGCGACGCGCAGATCGCGACGATGAAGCCGGGCAGCGTGATCGTCGACCTCGCGGTCGAGGCGGGCGGCAATGTCGAGGGCGCGGTCGCCGGCGAGATCGTCGAGCGGCACGGCGTGAAGATCGTCGGGCATCGGAACGTGCCCTCGCGCCTCGCCGCCGATGCCTCGGCGCTGTTCGCGCGCAACCTGTTCAACTTCCTCTCCGCCTTCTGGGACAAGGAGCAGGGCAAGCCGATCCTCGACGAGGAGATCGGCAACGCCATCCGCCTGACCCAGGGGGGCAAGGTGGTGCACGAGAGGCTGCTCGGGTGATCGCGGCGGCGCTTCTGCTGCCGCTGCTCGGCATATCATCGTCGTCCGACATTCACACGCGCGCCGATGCGGGGCCGTTGCTGGCACGCTCGGCGCTTATGCGGGGGCTGAAGGCGCGAAACGGCGCCGCGCCGCGCACTTGCGGACTGATCAATCGCGTGCGGGAGATCGAGCTGCTCGACCAGGAATATGCGCGGCTTCATCAATTGGTCGCGCCGCCCGCCCGCGGCACCGTCATCTATGGCGACGTGCCGATCCGCAACACAGGCTATGCGGGCGCCTGCGTGCGTTCGGCTGGCTATCACGCCCATGCGAACGCCTATCGCGAGGCATTGACCGTCGCGCGCGAAGCGCTGGGACTGGGGGAATAAATGGACTTCATCTCGATCCTGTCGATCTTCGTGCTGGCGTGCTTCGTCGGCTATTACGTGGTCTGGTCGGTCACGCCGGCGCTGCACACGCCGCTGATGGCGGTGACCAATGCCATCTCGTCGGTGATCATCGTCGGCGCGCTGATCGCCTCGGCGGCGTCGGGGGCGGAGATCGCCAAATGGCTCGGCCTCGTCGCCGTGGCGCTGGCATCCGTGAACATCTTCGGCGGCTTCGCCGTCACCGAGCGCATGCTCGCCATGTACAAGAAGAAGGGCTGAGCCGATGCACGAGGGGGCAGCAATCAATCCCTGGGTCGCCTTCGCCTATCTGGTGGCGGGCGTCTGCTTCATCCTGGCGCTGCGCGGGCTGTCCAGCCCGGCGAGCAGCCGGCGGGGCAACCGGCTGGGCATGCTCGGCATGGCCATCGCCGTCGTCACCACGCTCATCACCCATGAGATCGCCAGCCCGATCGAGCTGGGCGCGGCGATCGCGATCGGCGGCGTGATCGGCTTCGTCACGGCGCGGCGGATCGCGATGACCGCGATGCCGCAGCTCGTCGCCGCCTTCCACTCGCTGGTCGGCATGGCGGCGGTGCTGGTTGCCGCCGCCGCGTTCCTCAATCCCGGCGCCTTCGGGATCCTGGGCGCGGACGGCGAGATCCTGAGCGTCAGCCGGATCGAGATGGGCCTGGGCGTGGCGATCGGCGCGATCACCTTCTCGGGCTCGGTGATCGCCTTCCTCAAGCTCAACGGCAACATGTCGGGCAGGCCGATCCTGTTGCCCGGGCGGCACGTCATCAATCTGGGCGTGCTTGCCGGCATCCTCGGCCTGATCGCCTATTTCGTGACCGACCAGAGCCCCTGGGTGTTCTGGACCGTGACCGCGCTCAGCTTCGTCATCGGCTTCCTGCTGATCGTGCCGATCGGCGGCGCGGACATGCCGGTGGTCGTCTCGATGCTCAACAGCTATTCGGGCTGGGCGGCGGCGGCGATGGGCTTCACGCTGCACAACAGCGCGATGATCATCACCGGCGCGCTGGTCGGCAGTTCGGGCGCGATCCTCAGCTACATCATGTGCCGCGCGATGAACCGCAGCTTCATCAGCGTGATCGCGGGCGGCTTCGGTGCCGCCGATGGCGGCGGCGCGGGCGCGGCGGCGATCGACCGGCCGTGGAAGCGCGGCTCGGCCGAGGACGCCGCCTTCCTGATGAGCCAGGCCGAGCAGGTGATCATCGTGCCGGGCTATGGCATGGCGGTCGCCCAGGCACAGCACGCGCTGCGCGAGATGGCCGACAAGCTGAAGGAGCATGGCGTCCGGGTGAAGTACGCGATCCATCCGGTCGCGGGGCGCATGCCGGGCCATATGAACGTGCTGCTGGCCGAGGCGAACGTGCCCTATGACGAAGTGTTCGAGCTGGAGGATATCAACAGCGAGTTCTCGCAGACCGACGTCGCCTTCGTCATCGGCGCCAACGACGTGACCAACCCGGCGGCGAAGACCGACAAGTCCTCGCCGATCTACGGCATGCCGGTGCTCGACGTCGAAAAGGCCAAGACGGTGCTGTTCATCAAGCGCTCGATGGGCGGCGTGGGCTATGCGGGCGTGGACAACGAGCTGTTCTACCGCGACAACACGATGATGCTGCTGGCCGACGCGAAGAAGATGGTCGAGGAGATCGTGAAGAGCCTCGACTGACGCCGGCGAACCGGGAGATTGTGATGGCGAGCGTTGGTTCGATTCTGGGCGGTGCGTTCGGGCTGTTGCGCGAGCGGCCGGGTGCGGTGGCGATCTGGGCGGTCACCTATTGTGCCGGCTCGCTCGTCATTTCGCTGGTCATGGGGCTGTTGATGTTCGGCACGATGATGCCGGCCAGCGCTGATGCCGGGGCCGCGCTTTCGGTCTGGGTCGGCCCGATGTTCAGCCTGATGCTGTTCCTCTATCTCTGCCTGCTGCTGCTCGTCGTGGTGCTGATGAACGCGGTGTTCCGCGCGATGCTGCGGCCGGAGGAGGGCGGCTTCGCCTTCATGCGGCTCGGCATGGACGAGTTCCGGATGCTCGGGCTGGTGATCCTGGTGTGCATCGGCGTCTTCGCCGCGGTGCTGATCGGCGAACTGCTGTTGCTGCTGCTGATCACGATCGTCGGTTTCACGCTGGGCGACGGGATGGCCGCCGGCGCGATCTCGGCCCTGCTCTTCCTCGCCTTTTTCTGCGCGGTGGTCTGGGTGGAGGTCCGCATCTCGCTGATCTTCCCGCTGAGCTTCCATCGCCGCCGGATGAGCATCGATGCGGCCTGGGAGCTGACGCGCGGCCGTTTCTGGCTGCTCTTCGCCTGCTATTTCCTGATCGGGCTGATCTTCGCCGTCGCCACCGGCATCGTGATGTGGGCGGCGATGGGCGATTATTTCGCCGCGCTGATCCAGGCCAATGGCGACCGGGAGCAGGTGCGCGCGGCGGCGGCGGCGTTCGCTGCCAGGCAGTTCGCCATGCCGCTCGCCGCCAAGATCCTGTTCGGCGTGGTGGGGGCGGTGTTCTTCGCGGTGGGGCTGGCGCTGGGGCCGGGCCTGCTCGCCAGCGCCACGCGCGAGCTGCTCGGCGACGAGAGTGAAGCCGCAGTATTTGCAGCCGAATCCGACGGATCAGTCATGGACTGATTTGGAACGGACAGGCAATGAATCCTGCGCCCGTCCGCGCCCTGCCACCAGCTCCGGAATGGAGCGGACCGAGCATCCGTTTCGGAGGTTGGGCCTCTCCGGGGCATGGAGCGACTCCGAGAAGGCAATGGCGAACCTTTCCGCGGCCCCCGAACTCACCGGCGCCCCCTATGACCTGGCGGTCAACGCATTGCTGATCGCGGAGGCGGCGAACAAGGACGTGGTGGAAGCGTTCGCCGCGATCGGGGTCCGGCGGCGCGACCAGGCCGGTTTCGCGGCGGCCTTGCCGTTGCTCGATACGGCGCGGCTCGACCTGATCCTGCTCGACGCCCGTGCCGGCGGCGAGGCCGTGCCGGCGCCGTTGCTCGATCGCCTGGCGATGCGGAACGCGGCGGAGGGGCCGGCGCTGGTCGCCATCTTCCCGGCAGACCAGATCGACCTTGCGGCGGGGCTGCTCGGCGCGCCGCGCACCCAGCTGCTCTGCGATCCCGGTGCCGGGGAGCTGCTCGCCGCGCTGGCGCTGGCACGGGCCGAGGGAGAGGCGTCGCCGCGGCTTTCCTGGGCGGACGTCACTCGCGATTCCGAAGTCGTGCGCCTGCGCCGGCTCAACGATGAGGTCGCGCGCATCGCCGATGTCCTCGCGCGCCTGACCCGGGGCGACTTCGCGGAGGAAGACGAGATCGAGCGGCGGACCGGTATCCGGGCGCCCGACATGGAATATCGCGGGCCGGACGAGCCCATGCCGGACATCGCCGCCGCCGAGATCCGCGCGGTCATCCGTGCGCGCCGGTTGCGCGCCCAGTATTTCGCGTCCGATCTGTTCGCCGATCCCGCCTGGGACATGCTGCTGGACCTGTTCGCCGCGGGGATCGAGCGGCGCCGCGTCTCGGTCTCGAGCCTGTGCATCGCGGCCGCCGTTCCGCCCACCACGGCATTGCGCTGGATCGGTACGATGCACGACGCCGGCTTGTTCCGGCGCGAGGCCGACCCCGGCGACCGGCGGCGCGCCTATATCGTGCTGAGCGACAAGGCGCAGCACGGCATGCGCAACTATGTGAGCGCCGTGCGCCGCGCGGGACTGAGCCTCGTTTGAGGGCTTGCTCCGGCGCTCCGGCTTTGGCATCGCACCCGGACCGGCATCACGCCCGGGGCGCTTAGCTCAGTTGGTAGAGCATCTCGTTTACACCGAGAGGGTCGGCGGTTCGAGCCCGTCAGCGCCCACCATTCCCTGCGACGTTGTCCACGCCCAAGTGAATGGAGCAATACGCGACATTAGTCGGAAGCGCGACCGGGTGGGTTGGTGCCGGACACTTTGGCAGGCCGAGTCAAAAAATAGGTGATCGGCGCACCCAGCACGAGCATTGTGAGGATCAACGCCCCAACACCAAGCGAGCCTCCCATATGTGGTCGAAGCTGCCAGAAGATCAGCAGCATCGACACGCCCATGAGCCACGCGCGGAGTTGTGAGACCTCGAGCATCTCCTTGCAACGCTTGCACGCAAAGGCTGATCCAACTTGCCATTGCGCTCGCCAGAACGGAATGAGCTTGCCGCAGGCTGGGCAGGCGGGACCATAGGCCATGGAACGAACTTCTCCGGGTCACGGGGTGGGGATGAATGACGCTCGCGCGCGAGGCGTGCCCATAGAATTCCTATTGGTCATTTGAGAGAAACCGGCGCGTTCAGCTTTGCTGCTCGAGTTGCGTGATTGGCCGTCGTGAAACCTGTGACGCCAGCTCGAACCCTTATGGCGACGACCGCGATGCTGCCGAAAACACACGCACGCTCAAACCGCCACGCCTGAGGCCGCTCGACCGGGCAGGCTGGTGACGCGCTCGAAGCCGTCCTTTGTCTTCGCGACTTCGATCGGCGCTGCGAGATCCAGCATCATATGCGGTTGCGTGAGCCAATGCTGCGCCCTCGTAGGATCCTTGAAGTATTCGGAGGCAAGGCGCTCGATCGTGCGCAACCGCGTATCTTCGTCGGGTTCGTTGCGCACAGAAATCCCCCTTCTCCGGACGTGACGGCAATGTTCCCCAATCCGGTGCTTGCAGATTTCCGCGCCTGCTAGCTGCGAAGCGCGTCCTCCAGGGCCCTCAGCAACTCGTCCATATGAAAGGGCTTGCGTAGGATCGCCGGCGATCCCTCGATCGCCTCGATCGCTCCGACATCCGGAAAACCGCTCGCGAATATGATCGGAAGCCCTGGCTTGCGGCGGCGGATCTCGCTGGCGACCTCCACGCCGTTCATTCCGGGCATGGCGAAATCGAGCAGCAGTACGTCCGGCGCCGCCTGATCGAGCAGGGCCAGCGCGGCAGGTCCATCGGCGGCACTGGTCACGACATGCCCCGAGGCCTCCAGCGCGGCGGCGAACACCACCCGCAGCTCCGGGTCGTCGTCCACGAGCAATATCCGGCAGCGCCTGCCCGGAGCGGCCGCGATTTCCGGATTGCCCTGCTCGATCCGCACCGGCGCCTGATCCGTGCGCGGCAGCAGCACGCGGACGATGGTGCCCTGCGCGACCACGCTCTCGAGGTGCACCGCTCCGCCCGCCTGGCGTACGCTGCCATAGATCTGGGCCAGGCCGAGACCGGTACCCTTTCCTATTGGCTTGGTGGTGAAGAAGGGCTCCATCGCGCGGCGCAGCGTGATCTCGTCCATGCCCGTGCCCGTGTCCGCGAAAGCGATCTCGACATAGTCCCCATCTTCCATCTCGGGATCGCCGGCGATCGCGCGCACCGCCGTCGAAATGGTCAGCCGTCCCCCGTCCGGCATCGCGTCGCGTGCATTGATCGCCAGGTTGAGGGCCATCATCTCGACCTGAGTCGGATCGGCCATGACCGGCGCCGGCGACGGATCGAAACGCAGCTCGAGAGTGATCATCGGGCCGAGCGTTCGACGCAGCAGATCGGCCAGCGCCCCGATCACGTCGCGCACCAGCATGGGTTGCAGCTGGATGTTCTGGGCGCGGGAGAAGGCAAGCAGCTGCGCGGTCAGTCTCGAGCCCCGCTCGGCGGCCTGCAGCCCGGCTTCGGCAAAATGCCGAACCTTGTCGGGCTCGTGCATGCGACGGCGGATCAGCTCGAACGCCCCCACCACCGCACCCAGCACATTGTTGAAGTCGTGCGAAAGGCCGGCGACCAGCTGGCCGACCGCTTCCATCTTCTGGCTCTGGAGCAAGGCTTCCTGTGCGTGCCGGAGCTCCGCCGAACGGGCCTCGACACGCGCCTCGAGAGTGGCATTGAGCTCGCGCAGCTGATCCTCGACCGCGGCACGCTCGGTCACCAGGCGGGTGCGCTCGCCAATCTCCTCCATGAAGGCGATCTCGTCCGGCCGCCAATGCCGCGGATGGCGATCGTTGAGATAGACGATGGTGCGCAGGCGCCCATCCCGAAGGAACGGCACGACCAGGATCGAGCGGGTGTCGACCTTCTGCGCGGTATCGCGGGTCCGCAGCTCGTCGCTGAGCTCGGCCTCCAGCAGATCCTCGATCACGACCGTCTCGCCCGCGCCGAGCGCCGCCACGATCTTGACTCCGAAGGCAGCGGCCGGAAGCCGGCCGAGGAGCGGCGGCACGGATCCGTCCGTCCAGCAGACATCATAGTCGAACAGGTTCTCGGCCGGATCCAGCCTTCCATAGCCGGTCCGGGTGACGCCGAAATGCTTCCCCATCAGCGCCGCGACCTGGCGCAGCGCCTCCTCCGTATCACGCTCCCGCAGGATGTCCGCTATCTCGAGGCGAAGCGCGCTCCGCACCTCCCGCCTCGAAAAGCCCTGGAAGAGCCGTTCCAGCGTCGCGGCGCCCAGGGCAAGCAGCAGGATCAGCACGGTGATGGCGGCGATGGCCGCGGCGAGATAGGCTTGGCCGACACTCGCCATGCCGTCGCCGATGGCGGTGGGCGTGCCCGCCGTGAACACCGCGGCCTGCATGCCGGCATAATGCATGCCCGCTATGGCAATCCCCATCAGGATCGCGGCCGCGATGCGATGGCTCATCTTGCGGTCGCGGGATGCAAGCCACACCGCGGCGGTGGCAGCCACCAGCGCGATCAGGACCGAGATGCCGAACCAGAGGCGCTCATAGCTGAGCCTTGCGGGCATGCGCATGGCGGCCATGCCGACATAGTGCATCGCGACGACGCCCGAGCCGATCAGCAGGCCGGCCGCGACGATCCTGCCCCGGGAGACCGACTGCCAGTTCAGAATGGCAAAGCCGAGGCCCGTGAACCCAAGCGCGAGCGCGAGGGAAAGCAGGGTGAGCCCGATGTCATAGCTCATCCGCATGCCCGGCATGTGGAAGGCCAGCATGGCGACGAAATGCATCGACCAGATACCGCCGCCCAAGGCTGCCGCCGCTGCCGAGATCCAGACGCGCCGTGTCCAGCCTCTCGATGATCGGATGCGGCCTGCCAGACTGAGCGCGGTGAAGGACGCGAAGATCGCAATCAGAATCGACAGCATCACCAGAAAGGGGTCATGGCTGCCAGTCATGATCATGGGCTTCTAAATTCCACGGCGCATGAATTCTTGCAATCGTCTGGACATTAAAGTCCATATCTAAAGTTTCTGCTTCGGCCGGTCATGCGGGGCCATATCAGGAAAAATACAGATCCGCCGCCGCCGTATCAATAATAGCGGGGTGCCCGGCCGGTTTCCACGAGAACCACGACGCGCCGGCCGGTGGCGCGTCGGACGATGGACCGTTCCCGCTCGCCATCCATGGCGGTCGGCGAGAAGGGCGGGCAAGTGACGGCACCCCGTTGCGCCCGGCACATGCGCGAATGGCGGAAGATCGGCCCAGCGATCCTCCGCCATTCGAAGCCGGCGCAGCTGCGCGGTCAGTTCGCCGTGAAGATCGTCGCGCCCGAGGGGCTGTACTTCACCGTGACATAGGAATTGTCGCACACGTTGATGCCCATCCACACGCCGCTGCTGTTGTCCGAGAAGTTGAGCTTCAGGTCGTACTTGCAGACGGTGCCCTTGTTGAAATGGACGGTCATCCGGGCACCGGACTTCACCGTCGCATCTTCCTTCTTGAAGTCGGGATCGACCTTGTTGGGCTGCCAGGTGGTGGTGCCCGTCGGCGCGATCTCGACCGTCTTGATCGCCTTGCCGCTGTTGTTGATCAGCACGAAATCCCAATCGTCGGCCATCGCGGGCGTCGCGATCGCGATTGCGGCAATTGTCGCCAGACCCAGTTTCAGCATGATATGCCCCTCCTGCTTTTGCAGCAAAATGCGCCTGTCCGCGACGCTCCGCAAGCCGATTCAGAGCGGGCGGACCAGGCGGACCGCTTCGGCGATCCAGGGTGGGTCGGCCACCACCTGCTGGCGGGCCCCGGCGCCCAGCGGAAGGAGGTGGAGCCGGTCGCCCTCGCGCCCGATCAGCCGCCCGAACAGGAAACGCCCGGCGGGGCGCGGCACGAGCACGTCGCGGTTGAGCGCGCCGGCGAAACCCTCCGGCGCCAGCGTCCGGCACCAGATCTCGTCGCCGGTGCGATAGTCGCCGATGCCTGCCGCCACCGCGATCGCCACCATGCCCGGCTCGGCATGCGGAGGCACCACCGCCGCCGGCCGGCGCGGCGCCTGGACGCCGGCATTGTCGAGCGTTGCCGCCACCGGGATCTCCGGCCGTTCGGGCAGCTTGACCAGATCGGCGGCATCCGCCCCGAGCGCCGCGGCGATGCGATTGAGCCATCCGACCGAGACGGTGCGCGTGCCCATTTCCAGCCGGCCGATCGTCTGCGCCGTCGTGGGAGGCTCGCACCGCGCCGCCACTTCCTCCAGCGTGAGCCCCTTGGCGCGGCGCACCTCGCGGATGGCAGTGATCATCAGCGCATCTCCTAACCAAATCGGTTTCCCTCTTTCCTACAATCAAGCCGTCGTGGCAAGGGGGCGGAAATGGAACAAAAGGAGATCATCGATGCGTGAGCTGATCGAGCGGACGATCGAGGATGCCGCCGGGATGCGGCGGCGGGTCACGGTGAACCAGGCCGAATCGCCGCTGGCCTGGCTGGCGGCGCGGGGGCATGTCAGCTTGCGGCAGCTCGAGGCGGGGGAGCGGTTGCGCGCCGATTATGAGACGGCCGCACTGGGGCCGCGCGTCACCATGCGGTGGGACGCCGCGCCGGCGGCGCGGTCGCGTGGCGTGCCGGAGCGGCTCGATCCCACCTTGGCGCAGATCGCCGCGCGGCGTCGCTTCGACGGGGCGGTGGCGGCGGCCGGGGCCGGGCTCGCCGACATATTGTGGCGCGTGGTCTGCGCGGGCGAGGGATTGGGGCCGGCGGAAAAGGCGCTGGGCTGGCCGAGCCGCGCGGGCAAGCTGGTGCTCTGCTTCGCGCTCGATCGCGTTGCCGATTTCTACGGCATCAGCTGAGTGGCTCGGGTGCCGCAGCACCCTGGCCCACGAAACGGCCATAGGCCCAGCCGATCCCGATTAGCGCCAGGCCGAGGCCGAGGAAGGAGAGGATGCGCAGCAGCCCGTCGAGCGCGGCGGCATCGATCAGGAACACCTTGAAGGTGACGCCGGTGAGCAGGGCGAGCCCGAAGACGCGCAGGTCGCGCGCGCCCGTGGCGATGCCGCGCCACAGCCAGAACAGCGCGAGCGCCAGCATCGCCGCGCTGTACCCGCCATTCTCGGTCGTGCCGATCGGGCCGGTGAGGAGGTTGCCATGCGCGGCCTGGCGAACCGCCGCCAATAGGGCGAGAAGGGTGAGCAGCGCGGCGCCCGGCCGCCAGCGCGGCGGCAGCGTCCATAGCCAGAAGCTGGCGAGCCCGAGATGGAGCACGGCGGCGTTGAGGAGCGGCAGCGGGCCGACTGCCTGGGGCTCGACCAGCGGTGTCAGCAACAGCAGGTCGAACCACAGGACCCGGAACAGGCCGAGCGCGAGCAGCACATGGCCGAGTGTGACGGCTCTGGCACGGCGAACCAGCATCCAGCCGGCGGCGAGGCAAGCCTGGGACAGCAGCGCGCGCTCGATGAAGCCGAGCGCCTCGAAGCGGGGCAGCGTGGCGATGGCGAGCGGCTGCTTGGCGAGCGCATAGAGCAGCAGCACGCCGAGCGCGGTGGCGAAGAGCGCCGCGACGCGGCGGACCCTTCCGAATTGCGCGGGATCCAGGAGCAGCGCGGCGCCCAGCGCCACCGGCAGCGCCAGTTCGCGCAGCAGCTCGGGCAGGGCGGGAAGCAGCGTGTAGGTGAGCCGTTCTCCGGAAAGCGAGGCGAGGATCAGTTCGCTCAGCGCGCCAAGCGGCAGCGCGGCGGCGATCAGTGCGGCGGCGAGAGGATAGGCGGGAAGCGCATAGAGCAGCGGCGTGCGAATCCTGCGTGCCCACCAGGCAAGGGCAGCGGCGATGCAGGAAAGGGGAAGTGCGAGCCAGTCGCCCGGCACGAACTGGCCGAGGCCGAGGCCCGCGAGAAAGGCCGCCAGCGCGGTCGCCGGGACGAGCATCGAATGCTCGCTATCGGCCCGGCTCCTCCAGGCGAGCGCGAACACCGCGCCCGCCGCCGCCAGCTCGAGCCAGCCCCATTGCATCGCGGACAACAGGCCCGGCGCGCGCAAATGCGCGATGAGGAGCGGGCCCGCGGTACCGAGCAGGGCGATCCCGGCCCAGAACGGATGGCGGCGCGCGAGCGCATGTCCGGGCATGGCGAACAGCGCGGTGGCCAGGATCGCCGCGACTGGCGTGAACCCGGGCGCGGGCAGGGCGATGGCGAGCATCTCCAGCACGAGCAGCAGGGCGCAGGCGGCGAGCGCGCCCGGAAGATAGGCGCCGTCGCGCCAGGCAAGGAACAGCGCCGCGCCGGCAAGGCTGAGATAGAACCCCCAGGCGAGCCAGCTGAAATCGAGCGCGGGGGCGAGCACGGCGAGCTGCAGGCAGCCCGCCACCAGCGGGGCCAGGCGAAGCCAGCGATTGCCCGTGCCGGCCGCCGGCAGCGCGGCGCTGGCGCCGACCGCGAGGAGCATGGTGAAGGCGCCGACGGCGGAAAGGTCTCCTGCGCGTGCCGCCAGCATCGCGATCAGGAAGTTTATCCAGGCGAAGCCCGCCACGCAGGCGGCCAGCGCCAGCCAAGCCCAGCCGCGATGGATGGCGAGGCCGAACAGGGCGGCGGTGAACAGCGCGAGATAGGCCAGCAGCGCGCCGATCCCCGCCGCGTCGAACCCCGCGACCAGCGGCGCGGCGAATCCGCCGATCAGCGCCATCGCCGCCGTGGGCGGCCCGTGGCGCAGCGCCAGGACGAGCGCGCCGCCGGTAATCAGCAGCACGAGGAGGAAGGCGGGGAGCGGTGCGATCAGATGATAGAGCGCGGCCGCCATGTAGAGCGTGCCATAGAGGCTGGCGATGCCCGCCCCGGCCAGCGCCTGCGCGACCCGCGGGTCATCGGCGGTGGCGGGTAGGCGCCGCGTGATCTCGCTGCCCAGGATCAGCGCTATGCCGAACAGCGCCGCCAGCACGGTGCGCGTCCCGGGGCCCAGCAATCCGCTCTCGATGGAGTAGCGGACGAGGAAGAAGCCGGCGAGCACCAGTGCCGCGCCGCCGATCCAGATCGGCAACCGTCCGCCGATCAGCGCCTCGAAGCTGAACTGGGGCAGGGGCCTCGGCTCGATTTCGATTCGCCCGGGCGCGTGCTCTGCCCGGGCTTCGGCGACCGGGCCCGGCGATTCGGTCGCCTGGATGGGCGGGGCCGGGGATTCGGATGGAGGAGCCGGCGCTTCGCGGATCTCGGGATCGCGCCTGACGATCAGCGATTCGACACGGCGCAGTTCTTCCTCCAGAAAGGCGATGCGCCGCAGCACGATATAAAAGGCCGCAGCCGCGCCCAGCGCGAGGAGGAGGGTAAGTGCAATCACTCGCCCCTTCTTCGCACAGTGGAGCGCACCTGTCGCGCATAAACCAGTTGCAAATGGCAACTTATTAGATAGCCTTATGCCCAAGCCGAGGAGAGGTTGGCATGATCGTGTTTGGTTCGACGCTTTCGCCCTATGTGCGCAAGGTAATGGTGTTCGGTGCGGAGAAGGGGCTGGATCTCGAGCTGCAGGCCGCAGGCATGGGCCGGGGTGGGCCGGAATTCATGGCCGCCAGCCCGTTTGGCAAGATGCCGGGATTCAAGGACGATGACTTCCTGATCTCGGACAGCTCGGCGATCGTCGCCTATCTCGACGCCAAATACCCCGATCCGAGCCTGATCCCGGCCGAGCCGCGCGCCCGTGCGCGGACGATCTGGTTCGACGAGCTTGCCGACACGATCATGATGGCGGCCGGCGGCGCGATCTTCGGCCAGCGCTTCGTGCGTCCGCGCGTGCTCAAGATGGAGTGCGACCATGCCGCGGCGGACGCGGCCGAGCGCGACCTGATGCCGCCGATCCTCGCCTATCTGGAAACCGCGATCCCCGAGAGCGGCTTCCTCGTCGACGACCGGCTGACGCTGGCGGACATCGCGGTGGCGAGTCCGCTCGCGACGCTGGGCTGCATCGGCGTGACCGTGGATGCCGCCGCCTATCCGCGGCTCGCCGATTGGGTCGCCGCGATGCATGCCCGGCCGAGCTTCGCATCGATCATCGCGCGCGATCGTGCGATGATCGATGCGATGGGCGGCCCCGTGCAACGCGAGGTGCTTGCCGGCTAGCCAGCGCGGCCCGGCGTCCCTAGATGAGCGCCATGCGGTTCGCCTTCCTCAAATGCCATGGCTCGGGGAATGATTTTCCCCTGATCGACGCGCGCACGCTCGACCTGCCCGACGCGGATTGGGCGGGCGTGGCGCGCGCGCTCGCCGATCGGGCCGGGCCGGTCGGCGGCGATGGGCTGCTGCTGCTCACCGCGGGCGACGATGCCGGCCATGATTTCGGCATGCGCATGTTCAATTCGGACGGCTCGGAAGCGGAGACCTGCCTCAATGGCCTGCGTTGCGTGGCGCGGCTGGGATTCGAGCTGCTGGGCCTCGATGCGGCGCGGGTGCGGCTGAAGACGAGCAGCGCCGAGGTGGCCCGTGCCGAGCCGCTCGCGCCCGGCGTGGTGACGATCCGCGAGACCGCCGGCCCGGCCGCCACCAGCAGTGGCGCCGTCGGCCTGCGCATCGCGGCGGAGACGGTGATCGACGCGGCTATTCCCGGGCTACCCAGCGCGCGGCTCTTCACGGCGGTCGCGATGCCCAACCCGCACCTTGTCAGCTTTGTCGACGCGGTGGACGAAGCCGAGCTGGTCGCGCTCGGCGATTGGTGCGAGACGGGCCCCGATCTGATCCCGGCGCGCGCCAATGTCTCCTTTGTCGAGCTGCGCGGACAGGACCTGTTCGTGCGCACCTATGAGCGCGGCGTCGGCCTGACGGACAGTTGCGGCAGCGCCATGGCCTCGGCGGTCTATGCCGCCGGCCGCACGGGCCGCGTGCCGTTCGGCACGATGATGAAAGTGTTCAACAAGGGCGGGCTGGTGATGGGATCGGCGGACGCTGCCGGCATGGTCACGATCCTAGGCAACGCGACCTTCCTTTATGATGCGGGCATCGAAGTCGATCCGGCCATGGCTACGGCGGAGACGCCGCTCGTCCATGCCCGGCGCGAGGACGAGGCCGCCGCCTGGGCGGCCGCCATTCCCGCCGACGGACGCTAGCCGCCGACGAACGCCGCGAGGTTGGCGAGCGAGGACTTCAATCCCTGGACATGGTCCTGCTTGCGGATCCCCTGGGGCACGTCCTCGCAGACGATGGCGACTCGGGTGCCGCCTTCCGCCGGCTCGAAGGACCAGGTCATCCGCATCGTGCCGGCAAAGGCCGAGTCGTCCGAATCGAACACCGCCGACTGGACGATGCCTCGCCCCGGGTTGAGCGTGACGAAGCGCGTCTCGACCACGTCGCCATGTTCGGAGGTCTTGCCGGGCGCCGCATGCTCGGCGCTCGCATAATGCAGCGCCATCCGATAGCCGCCGCCCGGCCGCGCGTCGAACGCCAGCATCTCGCCGGTCATCCCCTCCGGGGGCAACCAGCGCACCAGCGCCTCGGGATCGATGAAGGCCCGATAGATCTGGCTCGCCGGTGCCTTGATCAGCCGCGACGCGCGATCGGTGCGGGAGATGGTCCTCACCCGAACTCGACCGCCTCGAAGCGCACCGGCCTGCCCGTGGCCTGGCTGGCCAGCTCGGCTTCCCACATCACGCGGCTGCCGCGCACGATCGTGCCGATCGGCTTGCCGGTCAGCGGCATGCCGGTGAAGGGCGACCAGCCGCACCGCGAGGCGAGCCAGCTCTCTTCCACCGTCCAGCGTGCCTTGAGATCCACCACGGTGAAATCGGCGTCATAGCCCACCGCGATCCGTCCCTTGCCGGCGATGCCGAAGATGCGCTGCGGGCCCGCGCTGGTCAGGTCGATCACGCGCTGGAGCGTCGTCCGCCCCTCGGCGACATGGTTGAGCATCAGCGGCAACAGCGTCTGCACCCCCGGCATGCCGCTGGGGCTGTCGGGATAGGGCCTGGCCTTTTCCTCGCGCGTATGCGGCGCATGGTCCGAGCCGAGCACATCGGGCACGCCCTGGTTGAGCCAGTGCCACAGCCCGGCGCGGTGCGCGGCCGAGCGGATCGGCGGGTTCATCTGCGCGAAGGTGCCGATCCTGGGATAGGCTTCCTCGCCGGCCAGCGTCAGGTGTTGGGGCGTGACCTCGCAGGTGGCGATGTCCTTGTGCTGGCCGAGCAGCTCGAGCTCCGCCGGCGTCGTCACGTGGAGGACATGGATCCGCCGCCGTGCCGCGCGCGCCAGGCCCAGGATGCGGCGCGTCGCCAGCATAGCGCTCTCGTCGTCGCGCCAGACCGGATGGCTGGCGGGATCGCCGGGCACGCGCTCGCCGAGCCGGTCCTGCATGCGGAACTCGTCCTCGGCATGGATCGCGACGCGGCGATGGCCCGAGGCGAGCACGCGCGCCAGATTCGCGTCGTCGGACACGAGCAGGTCGCCGGTCGAAGCGCCCATGAAGATCTTCACGCCCGCCGTGCCCGGCAGCCGCTCCAGCTCGGCAAGATACTGGGCATTGTGATTGGTCGCGCCGACATAGAAGGCGTGGTCGCACCACATGCGATCGCGCGCGCGGGCGAGCTTGTCCTGCACTGCCTCGGCCGAATCGGTGTTGGGCTTGGTGTTCGGCATTTCGAACACCGCGGTCACGCCGCCGAGCACCGCGGCACGGGCGCCGCTCTCCAGATCCTCCTTGGCCTCGAGCCCGGGCTCGCGGAAATGGACCTGGCTGTCGATCACGCCGGGCAGCACGTCCAGTCCGGTGCAGTCGATCGTCTCGCCCGCGTCCAGCGGGCCGCCGATCGCGACGATGCGTCCATTGGAGACGCCGATATCCGTTTCGGCCGGTCCACCGGGCAGATGCACGCGCCCGCCCTTGAGCTTCAGATCGACATTCATATCCGCGCCTCTTCCGTCGCCCCCGGCTACCCCCTACCTGTTCGGCATGACTGATACCAGCATTGGCGATTCCGGCACCTGGCTGACCGATCGCGCCCTGATTCGCGTTTCGGGCGAGGACGTGCGCGGTTTCCTCCAGGGCCTGGTGACACAGGATCTGGCGGCCGTGGTTCCCGATGCGCCGCAATGGGCCGGGCTTCTCACGCCCCAGGGCAAGGCATTGTTCGATTTCATCCTCTGGGCAGAGGGGGAGGCGATCCTGATCGATTGCGAGGCGGCCCAGCGCGAGGCGCTGCTGCGCCGGCTGACTCTATATCGGCTGCGCCGCCCCATCGCGATCGAGCCGGCTGAAGGAGGCGTGCACTGGTCGCCCGTGCCGGGGCGCGGCAGCCTTGATCCTCGGCTGCCGGCGCTGGGCCATCGCTGGCTTGGCGGCGCCGAAGGCGCGGCTGCCACGGGCTGGAAGGCGCATCGTCTGCAGCTGGGCGTGACCGAAGGCGCGGCCGAGCTCGGCCAGGACAAGACACTGTGGCTGGAATGCAACACTGCCGAGCTTAACGGCGTCAGCTTCGCCAAGGGCTGCTATGTCGGCCAGGAGAATACGGCGCGGATGCACTATCGCGCCAAGGTCAACCGCCGGCTGGTCGTCGCGCCCATTGGCGAGGCGGGTGATCGCACCCGGGCGGCCTATCCGGAGCTTGGCCTGATGGTCGAACTGCGCCGCGTGGAGGCGCTGGGCGACGCGCTGGTGCCGGAATGGCTGGCGGAAGCGCTGGCCGAAGTGCCGGCCGAGGGTTGAAGCGCTTCGATTTTGGCGCTTGCCCGCCGGGCCCTCCATCATCCCGCGCGGAAACCCGTCCTGGCCATGGAGGCCGATAGAGCCGAAACGGCGGCGTCGATGGGCGTCGCCCTTGTGGGGATGGCGCCGTCGGGAGCCTTTGGCCCGAGGACGCGTGCCTGCGCGCCACTCGGGAGCCGGCGTGCCATATGGGCCCGCTTGGCGGTGACCTCCCGGTCGCGCGCCGGCAATCGGCCTGATCGGGGCATGCTGCCACATCGAGCAGATCGACGAACCCGGCGGCGGCATCAGGCCGTCCGCGATCGCCGATGCCGTGAGCATGGACGGAACGGGATGTACCCGCGGCCGCAGGGCCCGGCGCGATTGTGCCTGGCAAGGACCGATTCGATCGGGCGGCGCGCGACGGGAACCTGTCGGTGCGGGCGGCACTGCGGCCATTATCGTCTCGTCGTTTCGGCCCCGCTCGCGCTCCGACGGTAACGCAAAGAAAAAGGGAGGCCGGTTTCCCGACCTCCCCAATTCTCAGTCCTTGCGGACGGGTCTGGCTTAGTTGCCCGAACCCGGACCGTAGGTGACTTCCACGCGACGGTTCTGCAGCTCGCGAACGCCATCGGCGGTCTCGACGCGCGGCTTGCTCTCGCCGAAGGCTTCGGTCGAGATCACACCGGCGGCGATGCCACGGGCGGTCATGTAGGCCTTCACCGAGTCTGCACGACGCTGCGAGAGGCCGACATTGTAGCTGGCCGAGCCCGAGCGGTCGGCGTGGCCAGCCAGCATCACCTGCGCGTTGCCGCAGTTCTGATAGTTGCTGATGGCGTTGTCGAGGATGCTCGCGGCTTCCGGCGTGATGTCCGACTTATCCCAGTCGAAGAACACGATGTACGGTCCCGGGGTGCAGACGACGGTCGGCGTCGGGGTCGGCTCCGGAGTCGGCGTCCAGGTCGGCGTCGGAGTGGGCTCCGGCGTCGGAACCGGCGTCGGGGCCGGGGCCGGGGCGCCGAAGTTGAAGATCAGGCCGCCCAGGATCGAGTGCGAACGGAAACGACCGTCCCACACGCGACCCGAAACGTCGGTGATCTTCACGTTGTCCGCGTTGAAGAAGCGATACTTCAGCGAGATGTCGATCGAGTCGGTCAGCGGAGCGCGGATGCCCGCAATCGCCTGCCAGGCGAAGACCGTGTCCGAATCGTCGATCGAGTCCTGATAGGTGTTCAGGCCGACCTTGTTCTTGACGCGAGCGACACCCACGCCGCCGCCGACAAAGCCCTGCACGCCGGTGTCTTCGCCGAAGTCGAGCAGGCCATTGACCATGAAGCTCAGCGCCGAGGAACGACCGCCAGCATAGCCATAGCTACCCGGGAAGGCGTTGTACGCGGTGCCGGCCGAATTGCGGGCGGGCATGGTGACCGTGCTGTTGAGCCGGTTGACCGAAGCCTGGCGATAGCCGACCTCGGCTTCCGCACGGAACGGACCGAAATCATAACCGACCACGGCGTCGGCATCCCAGCCGGCCTTGTGGTGTACGGTCGCGGCCTGCTTGGCCGTGCCGACGTCGAACTTGATGTCCTCGACGAGCATCGCGCCGCCTTCGACACCCACATACCACGCATCGTCGCGGGCGAGGGCGGGCGTGCTGAGCGCGGTCGTCGCGAGTGCCAGAGTAACGGCAAGCTTCCGCATCTTAATCCCCTTTCATGATTGTCACTACGGACAGCGAAAAACTCAGTACCGAAACGAAAGTTTCTGCGCAAGCGCACAAATCCGGGTACTGTTGCATGAACGTCACAGTCCGCCGTCTTCGATCAGACCATGGGCGCGCAACGCAACCAGTACCGCGGAGATTGCGGCCCGCGCTGCGGCATCAACCACCGTCCCGCCTTCTGGTTCCGGGATCGCGGCGGCGCGGGCGCCGACGACCTGTTCCCCGGCGACGATCAGCCGGCCATGGACCTCGCCCGCGTGCCAGCCGCCCCCCGTGAAGCATGCGTGTCCGGCGTTGCGGCCCAGCCACAGGCGCATGCCTTCCACCGGGGCCGCGAAGCGCCAGCCGCCTTCGGTCCAGCCGGCGATCTCGCGGGCATGGCCCCGCCAGGCCCCCTCGGGCGCATCGCCGATGATCCAGCACTGGCCGGGCAGCGGGTCGGCGGGCGGCGTATCCGCGCCGAGCGCCTCGGCGGCGGCCTGGGTCAGCAGGTCGAGCAGCGCAAGCGCTTCATTGTGATACATTTCCTTTTGCGCCTGGGCTGCGTGCAACAGCGGCAGGGCGAGTCGATGGGTCGTCTCGGTCATGGTTCCTCCCTCCGAATCGGCAAGGTCAGGGTCGCGGCGGGGGAAAGCCCAGCAGCGGTGACCTGGCGGACCTCGATGCGCAGCCCGCCGGGATCGATGGCGGCGCCCAGCCGCATTCCCGGCGCCAGCATGTCCACCGTCCAGCCGGGGCCGGCGACGGGAAGCAGCGTCACGCGGTAACGCTCGCCGCCCGGCTCGATCGCCACGTCCGCGCCGTCCTGCCACCGCGCGCCGGGCCGGCCGCGCCGGGTCCAGTGCAGGTGCACGCTGCCGTCGGGCAGCGACCGCGCGGTCAGGCTCACTTCGATCAGGTCGAGCGCAGTGATCTCGCGCAGCATGCCGCGCCGCGCCTCCCGCACCCGATAGCCGAAGGACAGCCCGGTCACCGCGCCGCGGCGCAGCCGCTCGGCCAATGCCGGCGCCTCGACCCGCCCAATCACGCGCAGGCCGCGCCTGTCCTCGCCGATCGCCTCGATCTCGCCCACGGGCGCGCCCTGGTGCTGCCAGAGCAGCGGCACAGGCCGCGCGCCGGCAAAGGCGCCGCGGCGCACCACATCGCCGCCGCGGTCGGCCGCGTCGAACACCGCGGCATAGCCGGCGAAGCGGACGCTCACCGCAGCCAGCCCGGAAAGCCGAGCTTCACCGCCAGCCCCACCAGCACCAGCGCGGCCACCATCCGCCCCGCCCATTGAAAGGCCGCCTTGAGCGCCGATCGCTTGGCGTCGCGCCAGGCGCCCAGCAGCTCGCGCAGCTCGCTCATGTCCTTGGCGGCGCCCGCATCCTCGAGCCCCAGCCGGGCCAGCGCCCGCTGGGCGCCCAGCGTGCCCGCTTCCTCGGCGATCGCGCGCAGCGTCACCAGCCCGGCGCCTTCGCTCTCGGCCTGGCCGATCAGCTGCGCCAGCGTCTCCTCGCTCATTTCCCGTTCCTTTCCGTGCCGGCCGCTCCGCCAGGAGCAGGCCGATCAGGGGCGCACGCCCACCATTTCGCGTTTCTCGTCGTCGGAGAGGAAGCCGGCCGCGTTCACCTGGGCCCATAGCCGCTCGCGATCCTCGGCCAGCGCGGTCACGCGGTCGAGGTCCACCGCCAGCGTCGCGCCCGGGAACCAGCCCGCCAGCCCCTCGGCGATCCCGCGCAGGATCTTGTCGGCGAGCGGCAGGATGGCGAGCCGCCACAGCGCGCGATTGGCCTCGCGGTAATTGGCATAGGCAGCGTCGCCCGGCAGCCCGAGCAGCATCGGCGGCACGCCGAAGGCCAATGCGATGTCGCGCGCCGCCGCCGCCTTCAGCCCCACGAAATCCATGTCGGCCGGAGTCAGGCTCAGCGCCTGCCATTTCAGCCCGCCCTCGAGCAGCATCGGCCGCCCGGCATTGGCGGCACCGGCGAATCCCGCCTCCATCTCGCGCTTCAGCCGCTCGAACTGGTCGGGCGCCAGCACGCTGCCGTCGCTCGCTTCATGGACGAGCGCGCCCGACGGCCGCGCCGCATTGTCGAGCAGCGCCTTGTTCCAGCGCGCGGCGGCATTGTGGATCGCCACCGCGCCGGCCGCCGCGCCCAGGCAGCCCAGGCCGTAATGATCGTCGACCGGCGAGAAGCTGCGCAGATGGATCACCGCCGGCCGGCCGGCGGCGTCCTCCGCCGCCAGCCGTGCGACATGCTCGCCCACCCGGTAGCGATAGGCGACCGGCCAGCCCCGCGCATCGGGCTCCACTGCCACGCGTTCGGGCCGTAGCGCATAGAGCTCGCGCGGCGTGCCGCCTTCGTCGGTCAGCACCTGCGCATAGCCGTTGCCGTGCAGCAGCAGGTGCGCGGCGAGCGTCTCGATCAGCGGCTGGCCGCCCGAGCGCGCCGTGGCCAGCGCGAGCAGCGCGGGATCGCTCGCGGTCAGCCCGGCGCTGCCGGCGCCTTCGGCGATCAGCTTCACGGCCCGCTGCGCCACCGGATTGTGGCAATAGGCGTCGCGCACCTGCGCTTCGTAGCTGCGCGGCCATTCGCCTAGCGCTCCCATCTGGGTTCCCGCGCGCGACAGCGCCGGCCGCGCGCCTTCGCGCACGGACTTTCGCCCGAACCATCTCATGCCCCGAACCATTTCATGCATCGTCTCCTGAAACCTGGACGGTCCGCCCGCCGCGCATTTTCCCCCGGGTGGAGACCGGGGCTGGTCCTCGACGGAGAGGGACCGGGATGTATCGACAGCCGGGTGGGCACTTCTCTTCCACGCGGCGATTCTCCCCTTTGAGACAAAGTACGCCCGCTTCCGTCATCCCCGCGCAGGCGGGGATGACGGCTATTGGGAAAGCCTTGTCTTTAGGGGATAGGCGCCCCTCTACCCCCGCCCTTGCCGGGAGGGGATGTCGAGTGCCGATATGGCCTGGGACGCGTAGCTGGCTTCACCGTCATCCCGGCTCGAAGCCGGGGTGGCGGCAAAGCGATGCTGCGCAACCCGGGCCTCACCCGCAGGAATCGCTCGCCGCCATCTCCGTCGCGGTCAGCCGACCATCGCGGTTGCAGTCGCGCGTCCAATAGCCCGCGGCCAGCCCGGCGCGCAGCGCATCGCGCTCCATGCCCTGGCCCCGCACCGCCGCCGCGATCATCGCGGCCAGCTCCGTACGGTCGAGCCCGCCGTCCCTGTCCGCATCGAAGCGCGCCACCAGCACGGCGCTTCCCGCGCCGCGCAGCGCGGCGCCGCTCGCCATGCATCCGCACAGCGCCAGCATCCCGGCAAGCGCCATGGCCTGCCGGGTCCGGATCGGTCCCGTCATCTCGGTTCTCCCAATGCTGCAGATTCCGCCCCGGGGAGGGGAAGTGGGTACGAGCGCCGCGAGCCCGCCGGCTAATCGGTTGGAAGGGAAAGGCTGGGTATCGAGCCCGGCCTTTTCCTTTTCAATATCGATGCAAGCTAAGGGGCGAGCGGCTGGAAATAGGCAATGAGAATAGCATAAAGCTGAATCTCATTTAGTTCGTTCATCAAGGTTTGCTCGATCAGCGTGCCGAGCAGCGGGTGAATCTCGTTGTCGTCGGGGACGCCGAGCCAGTAGCCGTTCAGCACGAAGAACTCGAGCATTGCCGCGACGCCGGTTCGCTTGTTCCCGTCCGTATACCCATGATTGCGAGCGATCGCCATGCAAAGACGAATGCCCAGAACAAGGACATCATCATGCCGTCGTAATGATAGAGATTGATCGGAGCCGCGATAGCGCTTTCGACCAGACCTTCATCCTGGACGCCCGCGCGGCCACCAAAGCTATGAATCTGGTCGTCATGGATTTCCCTCACATCTTCAATCGTCAGCCAGGCGGGCTCACTTTCCAAGATATGTCAGGGTGTTCTTATAGCGTTCCTTGATCAGCGCACGCACCTCGGCGCGATCTACATCGGGACGCCGCCGAGTAGTCAGCTTCGGGTGCTGCTCCGCAGGGATCTGGAGCCGGTTAGCCATCTGGACCTCCTGTCTAGAGTTGCCGATACGATATCTAGGTTGAGGACTCATATTCTTGCTTCGTCACCCCGGCCTTGAGCCGGGGTCCCGCTATCTCGCCAGCACAGGAAGAAGCGGGATCCCGGCTCAAGGCCGGGGTGACGGTGAAATATCAGATACTTGTTTGGGTTCTCAACCTAGTGTCGATTCTGCAGCGCTCAAGTCAAGAAAGGGTGACCGGCGCCCTATGGCTCGGCGAGGCGAGGTGACGCTTATGTGCCACCAGCAAGCACGATCCCGATCGACCCCCTTTGCCTCACAACATCCGGATCGCCGCCCGTCCGCGCCGGCTCAGCATCAGCTCGGTCACGGCCCATACCAGCGCGTCGGCCCGGTCCGGCGAGCGGCCGGGGCCTTCATAGCCGCCGCCCGCCACCAGCCCGCACAGTTCGTCCTCCAGCGCCGGAAAGGCACCGGCGTGGCGCACCTTGCCCGCCTCGTAGAGCAGGCTCACCGGCTCGGCGCGCGCCGCCTTGCCCTGGCTGGCGTGCACCAGCTTCACCGGCAGCCCGTTGTCGGCGCCGCGCAGCACGCTCTCCACCATGGCGCCGCCCTGGTTCTTCTCCGCCACCACCCGGTCGGCGCCGTGCCGTCCGGCACAGGCCGCCACCGCCCGCGCCCAGCCCTCGGGCGTGGCGCCCGAGACGCTGGCGTCCTCGATCACATAGGCCCTGCCGTCGCGGCCCAGCGCCACCGCCACGATCCCGCAGGCATCGCCCCCGATGCCCGCCGGCGGATCGACGCCGATCACGCAGCGCGCCCGCTCGGGCACCGCCCGCGTCCGGCACCGCTCGATCACGGCGCGCGGCCACAGCGCGCCCTGCACGTCGTCGATCATCTCCCCGTCCAGCTCCTGCCGGCCGAGCCGGGTGCCGCCATAATCGGCGATCATCGCCTCGACGAAGCTGCGCGGCAGCCAGGGATTGCCCCGCGTCTGCCCGAAGGTCGGCACGAAGCCGGGCAGCGCCATCACCTTGCGCATCAGCTTCACCGGCCGGGGCGTCGTCGTCACCAGCACCTGGGGCGTCTCGCCCAGGCGCAGGCCCAGCATCATATTGTCCCATGCCGCCTCGCCGCCCCGGCCCCATTTCGCCAGCTCGTCGCACCAGGCGAAATGATGTTCCGGGCCGCGCAGCCCCTCGGGCGCGACGGCGGAATAGACGTGCGCCCGCGCGCCGCCGGGGAACAGGAGCTCGCCCGAGCTGCGGTGCCATGTCAGTTCCTCGTCCCGCCGCGCCACTGCCAGCAAGCCGCTCGTCCCCTCGATCATCACCTGGCGCACTTCGTCCACGGTCGCGCCCACCAGCGCGATCCGGGCGTCCGGATTGGCCCGGGCCCGCGCGCTCACCCATTCGGCGCCGGCCCGGGTCTTGCCGAAGCCCCGGCCCGCCCGGATCATCCAGACGCGCCAGTTCCCGGGCGGCTCGCGCTGGCCGCCATGCGCCCATTGCCACCAGCGCTCGGCATATTCGCGCCGCTGCGGCGCGTTGAGCGCATGGAGCAGGCTCACGCGCTCGGCGGGATCGAGCGCGAGCACGCGTTCGAACAGCGCCTCGCCGTCAATCACGGTCGCGCTCCAGGGCGCGGGCGCGGTCGATCGCCTCCAGCTTCTTCAGGATCGCCTTGTTGGTGTCCTCGGGGTCCGCCCGGCGCAGCGGCGGCCCGCCGCGCCATTTGCCCTGCAGGCTCCGGCGATGCGCCTCGAGCAGCTGAATCAGCAGCTTCATGTCGATCTGCCCGCCGTCCAGCCGCGTGATCGTCTTTCCCGGATTGCCCGAGAGCAGATGCCCGAGCAGCTCGGTCTCCAGCATCTCGTATCCGGCGAGCAGCGCCTCGTGCCATTCCTCCATGAAGCTCGGGTCCTTGCGTCGCAGCCGGTAAACGCTCTGCGGAGTCACCTGCGCCGCCATCGCCGCCTGGCGCACATTGCAGGTGCCCGCCAGCTCGTCGAGAAAGGCCGCGCGCTTCTTCTTGGTCCAGCGCGTCCAGCTCCGGTCAGCCTGTTCCACAACGCCTCTCCCGAAATGAAAAGGGGATCGTATCGACTGCCGGCGGCGCGTGCCGGTGCCGGCGGCGCTCTGGGGCCGCCTGGTGGCATGTGCGGGATCCGGGGCGCTCGCCCCGTCCGTGCGGCGCGGCGCTCCCCGATGCGGGGCGCCGGCCGTGCCGCAGGCGTTTGCAGTCGATGTGATCGTCCATGAAAAAGGGCCGGAAGGCATTGCCGCCCCGGCCCGACTCGCAATTCTTCAGCGTGCCTTGCTTGTGCCATATCAGCGTTGCGATGTCAAGCGAAAAGTGCCTATATGGTTCGCCCGCAAGTGTGCGACATCGCGGGGCCGGTGCGGGTGCCGGTGCGCGCGAATGCCGATGCTGTCGGGGATCGGTGCCCTAGAAGGGCAGCCAGCGCTTCTTCTCGCTGAACTTCATATAGCCGGCGTTCACGCCCAGCCGCCAGCCCACGCCCAGGCGGACGGGGATCAGCACCACATCGCCGCGCCGCAGATAGGAGGCGGAGAGGCCGCCGACGAAATAGGCGCGGCCTTCGCCCTGCGGGAAGCGCTTGTACAGCTCCTGGCTGTCATAGAGATTGTAGACGAGGACGAACACCTTGTTGGCGTCGCCGCCCAGGTCGAAGCCGATCGACGGGCCGGTCCAATAGACCTTTCGCTGGCCCTCGACCTTGTGGAACATCATGCCCGATCCATAGCGCAGGCCCACGCCGACCGCGCCCGCGGCCTCGCTGCCGGCGATATAGGCATTGGGCTCGCCCTGGTCCTTGAGGATGTCCTCGATCAGCTTGCCCAGGCCCGATGCGCCCTTGCCGAACACGCCTTCGGCGGCGCCGACCAGTTCCTCGCGCTGATAGGTGGTGGCCTGCTGGCGGGCGCTCGCGGCGGGGGCATAGGGGGCCTGGCCGGCGGGGCCGGGCTGCTGCTGCTGTGCGGGATAGGGGTCGTCCTGCGCGGGCGGCGCGTCCTGGCGCTGCTGCGCGGGGGCGGCATAGGGGTCCCGGGCGGGAGGCGGGGTGTGCAGGTCCGAATCGATCGCGGTGTTGGGATCGATCGTGGTCATCTGCTGCTGCGCCGCGGCAGGCAGGGCGCCCATCGCGAGCGCGGCCGTCGCCGCCGTCAACACCAGATCCCGAACGCGCATGGTCGAATTACCCCAGCCCAGCAGATGCCCGATCTATAGAGGGCATGGCTGTCCCGGCAATGAACGAGCGGCGGATCGAGTCGATTTCACGTCAAGCTGGGCGTTGATTGCTCGGAAACCCCTCGCTATAGCGCTCGCCTTCGAGCCGTTATCCGGAGACGTGGGTGAGTGGCTGAAACCAACGCTTTGCTAAAGCGTCATACGGGAAACCGTATCGAGGGTTCGAATCCCTCCGTCTCCGCCAACTCGACAAGCCTATGATCTTGCAGGTTTTTTCTGAAATCCCGCGCCAGGGCGGGCGGCTTTGCGTGCCCGGTGTTTCCAACTTTTCCTACGATCGGCACGGCTCTTGGCAGTGGGATGCAAAGGGCCTAGGGATTCGGACCATGCCCAGCTGGCGGACGAAATCTTCCGTATTCGCCATCGCCTAGGAAATTCGATGCGAGGCGCTTCCTCCACGCTCACCGAAAGAAAGCCCCGTTCGCGCAAGCCCCGGCCGCGTTCCCTGCGCCTGCACGGCACCGTCGCCCGGACGCTCGGCGTCCGCATCGTCTCCGGCGAGATCGCGCCGGGCGAGATCCTCGACGGCGAGATCGCCGCGAGCGAGCAGTTCAGGGTCTCCCGCACCGCCTATCGCGAGGCGATCCGCATTCTGGCGGCCAAGGGCCTGGTCCATTCCCGTCCCAAGATCGGCACCCAGGTAAGCCCGCGTCGCGAATGGCATCTGCTCGATCCGGACGTGCTCAGCTGGATCTTCGCCGGGGCGCCCGACGATGCGCTGATCGAGAGCCTGTTCGAGCTGCGTCGCATCGTCGAGCCCGATGCCGCCCGCCTCGCCGCGCTGCGCCGCACGCCCGAGCAGCTTGCCCGGATGCAGCAAGGGCTCGCCGGCGTCGATCGCCATGGCTTCGACTCCGAGGAAGGGCGATGCTGCGACGAAGCGTTCCACTCCGCGCTGCTCGAGGCTTCGGGCAATGATTTCATCATGTCGCTCACCAGCGGCGTGGCCGCGGCCATCGAGCTGACCACTGCGTTCAAGCAGCGGCACCTGCCCGCCCCGCACGACGCGCTGCCGGTGCACCTCGCGGTGCTCGAGGCGATCGAGGCGCAGGATGCCGAACGCGCGCACGATGCGATGGCCCGGCTGGTCGAGCGCGGTTTCCAGGACACGATGGAAGCGCGCAAGCCCGTGAACAGCGTCGGCAGCCGGCGCGCCGCCCGCTGAGCATCCGTCCGATCGCGCCGTCCCGCAACTTCACAGGCGTGCCCGATTGCTTTTTGGCACGGTGCTGCCTAAGTCCCGCATGGGCAATGTTACCGCTAACGTAAATCGTAAAGACAGGAGAGCAGGCATGGCGCTGACCGGCGAATTGTTCATTGCTTCGAAGCGGGTGCGCCGCGACGGGCCGGGTTTTCGGGCCGTGGCCGCCTCGACCGGCGCGCCGCTGGAGCCGAGCTTCGACATGGCGACGCGGGAAGATGTCGAGGCTGCCGCAGCTGCCGCCGAGGCCGCTTTCCCCGTCTACGCCAATCTGCCGCGCGAGCAGCGTGCCGCCTTTCTGGAGGCGATCGCCGACGAGATCGACGCATTGGGCGAGACGCTCACCGAGCGTGCGATGCAGGAAAGCGGCCTGCCGCACGCCCGCCTCACCGGCGAGCGCGGCCGCACCTCGGGCCAGTTGCGGCTCTTCGCGAGGGAATTGCGTCTCGGCGAGTATCTGCGTGCGCGCATCGATCACGCGATCCCCGATCGGCAGCCTGCCCCCAAGCCCGACCTGCGCCTACGCATGATCCCGCTCGGCCCGGTCGTGGTGTTCGGCGCTTCCAATTTCCCGCTCGCCTTCTCGGTCGCCGGCGGCGACACCGCCTCGGCGCTCGCCGCGGGCTGTCCGGTGATCGTGAAGGGGCATTCCGCCCATCCCGGCACGTCGGAGCTGGTTGCCGGAGCGATCGCTCGCGCCGTCGAGAAGACCGGCATGCCCGCAGGCACATTCTCGCTGATCAACGGCGCCGGCAATGAAGTCGGCGCGGCGCTCGTCTCCGATCCGCGGGTCAAGGCAGTTGGCTTCACCGGCTCGCGCGGCGGCGGCACGGCGCTGATGAAGATCGCCGCGAACCGTCCCGTGCCGATCCCCGTCTATGCCGAGATGAGCAGCATCAACCCGGTATTCCTGTTGCCGCATGCGCTCGAAGCGCGGGCCGAGGCGCTGGGCAAGGGATATATCGCGAGCCTGACCATGGGTGCCGGCCAGTTCTGCACCAATCCCGGCCTCGTCCTGGCGCTGGAAAGCCCGGCGCTGGACCGCTTCCTCGCCGCGGCGACCGAAGCGGTGTCGGGCGTGGCGGCGCAGACCATGCTCACCCCCGGCATCCTCCAGGCTTATGAGAGCGGTGTCGCCCGCTGGGCCGCGGCGCCGGGGCTGACCCGGGTCGCGCAGGGGCAGGAAGGTTCGGCCAGCTGCGGGCGTGCCGCGCTGTTCACCATGACCGGCGCGGACTTCATCGCCGATCCCAGCCATGCCGAAGAGGTCTTCGGCGCCGCCTCGCTGCTGGTGCGCTGCGCCGATCTGGACGAGATGCTTGGCGTCGTCTCGCTGCTCGAGGGCCAGCTCACCGCGACTCTGCATCTCGATGATGCCGATACCGAGACCGCGACCAGGCTGTTGCCGATCCTCGAGCGGCTGGCCGGCCGCATCCTCGCCAATGGCTGGCCGACCGGTGTCGAAGTAACCGACGCGCAGGTCCATGGCGGGCCGTTCCCGTCGACGGCGGATGGCCGCAGCACTTCGGTCGGCACGCTGGCGATCGACCGTTTCCTGCGACCGGTTGCCTATCAGGACCTGCCGGCGGCGCTGCTTCCCGCCGAACTGCGTGACGGCGATGCGGGCGTGCCGCGCCGCGTCGACGGCAAGCCGACGCTATAGCCTCCATCCCGCTTCCCACCCGGGAAGCGGAAGGAACCTGGGATGCCGTTCATCCCATCCGCCGCGCGTTCGGCCCGGGCCGGGTGCACGGCCCCATGGCATGGGCCAGGCTGGAGACCTCCCCGCAACCGGAGGTCTCCATGCGTTCCCTGATCCTCGCCGCCAGCCTGGTCCTTGTTGCCGCGCCCGCCCATGCGCAGGACAAGGACGAGGCCGGCGCGCGTACCGCCGTGAACCATTATCTTGCCGGCCATGCGACCGGCAGCGCGGCCGAGTTCGGCGCGGCCTTTCATCCCAAGGCGATGCTCTACTGGAACCGCGACGGGAGCTTCGCCGCGCGGACGCTCGCCGATTTCATCGCCGCCGCTGCGACCGGAAAGCCGGCGGTGGACGAGGCGCGGCGCAGGCGCTGGATCGAGAGTCTCGACGTTACCGGCAATGCCGGCATGGCCAAGGTGGTGCTCGACTATCCGAGCGTGCGCTTCGTCGACTATCTCTCGCTGGTGAAGGCGGACGGCGAGTGGCGCATCGTCAACAAGATCTTCCAGGCCGAGCGGAAAGAGCAGTGACGCCGATTCCTCCCCCGCCGGGGAGGGGAGTCAGGAAGCGAACGCCTCCTCGATGCTTGCGGCGGTGCGAAACCGGAAGGCGATGTCGTGGCGGTATGGCACGCCCGGATCGAGCCTGGGCGAGGGGAAGTCCGGCCGGTTCGGGCTGTCCGGAAATTTCTGCGGCTCCAGGCAGAGCCCGGCACGCGCGGCATAGCTTTGCCCGCTCGTTCCCGGCGCGCCGCCGGCAAGGTGGTTGCCCGAATAGAATTGCAGCCCCGGTTCGCTGGAGTGGAGATCGAGCACGCGGCCCGAGCTGGGATCGAACAGGGTTGCCACCCGGCGGACGCGCCCATCCGCGCCGTCGATCACGAAATTATGGTCATAACCCTGGCCGCGCCGAAGCTGCTCGTCGTCCGCATCGATCTCCGCGCCGATTCGCCTGGGCATGCGGAAGTCAAAGGGCGTGCCGGTCACCTCGGCCAGCGCGCCGGTGGGGATCAGCTCGGCGTCGATCGAGGTGGTCCGGCGTGCGGGGATGCGCAGCAGGTGATCGAGGATCGTCTCTCCGCTCGCCTCGCCGGCCAGGTTGAAATAGGCATGATGCGTGAGATTCACGACCGTTGGCGCGTCGGTGGCCGCGGTCAGGCGGATCGCCAGCCCGTCCGCCTCGATCACGTACTGGACCTCGGTCGTCAGCGTGCCCGGGAAGCCGTTATGCCCCGTGGGGCTGATGTGGCGGAACCGGACCGAGTCCTCGGATCGGGCCACCAGATCCCAATATTGCTGGTCGAGGCCGAACGGCCCCGAATGAAGACTGTTCGCCCCGTCATTCGCCGCGAGACGATGGGTGACGCCGTCGAGCATGAAACGCGCCCCGCCGATGCGGTTGGCATAGCGGCCGGTCACCGCGCCGTAGAAGCGTGGCGGCCCGCGATACTCCTCAAGGTCCGCGAAGCCGAGTACCACATTCGCCGGATTGCCCAGGCGGTCCGGCACTTCGAGCACCCGTAGCGCCGCGCCGAGCGTGATCAGCTCGGCACGATAGGGGCCGCGGGCGATCGCGACCGCCTCGATCCGATCGCCCGCCATCATCGTCACTTGGTGCCGGGACAGATCGAATTGGCGGGATCCGACACGATCCGCGCATCGGCCAGGCTGAACGCCAGCGGTCCCGAGGCGCCGATCACCACCGGGGCCGAGACGGCGTGCATGTCGGTGCCGTTCGCCTGATAGCATTTGAGCAGGATCTTCACCGTGCGCCACTTGCCGGTCTCGCCGGTGAACAGGCCGGTTGCGTCCAGGCCCTTGCCATCGCCCATGCCGAGCGTCACCGTGCCGGTCGCCGCGCGATCGAGGCGGTAGGTGAGAGCCAGCGACAGGTCGCCATTGGCTTCGCGGCCAAGGTCGATCGGTGCGCCGCCGCCGATGCTCAGCCGTGCCGGGCCGCCGGTCCAGCGCAGCTGCTGCGCGCCTTCCTGGGTCTGCGGTCCATCGATCGGGGCGCGGGTGATCTTCGATTCGGTGGCGAAGGCGAAGGGCTTGGGCGTCACGCCCTTGGCGAAATAGACGCTGGTGTTGAGCGCCGAGGCATCGAAGCCGGGCTCCTCGCCCAGCGTCGCGACCGTGCCTGGCGTGGCGTAGCGCAGCCCATAGCCGAGCGCGAACAGCGGATCATAGCCCGGATCACCCTTGTTGAGCGTGAACTGGCCGGCGTCCTTCGGCCAGCTGAACGACAGCGTGCCATGAAAGTCCCTGCGCGGCTTGCCCGCCTTGTCGCCGATGATCACGTCGGCGATGCCCGCGCCTTCGCTGCCCGGCAGCCAGGCGGCGACGAAGGCGTCCGAGGCATTGATCTCGGGGTTCACCCAGAGCGGCCGGCCCGAGAGGAACACCGAGACGGTCGGCACGCCCGCGGCCTTCAGCTTCCGGAGCATGGCCAGCGCCTGCTTGTCGCCGGGCTGGAACTCCAGCGTCGCGATGTCGCCGCGCATTTCGGCATAGGGCTGCTCGCCGAACACCACGATCGCGACATCGGGCCTGGCGGTGAAGCTGCCGTCCGCCGAGAGCGTCGCGGTGCCGCCGCCGGCCTTCACTGCCGCGGCGATGCCGGAGAAGATTGTCTGGCCATTGGGGAACATCGAATTGTCGTTGCCGTCCCCCTGCCAGCTCAGCGTCCAGCCGCCGGTCTGCTGCGCCATCGAATCGGCACCCGGGCCGGCGACCAGCACGTTTGCCGACGCCCTGATCGGCAGCGTGCCTTGGTTCTTGAGCAGCACCAGCGACTTGGCCACCGCTTCGCGGGCGATCGCGCGGTGCTCGGCATTGCCCAGCACGCCGGCCTTGCCTTCGATCGGGCGGGCGGGATCGAACAGGCCGAGCTTCACCTTCACGCGCAGGATGCGGCGCACTGCGTCGTCGATGCGGGCCATCGGAATGGTGCCGTCCCCGGCATGGCGGACAGTGCTTTCGAACAGGCCCTTCCAGCTGTCCGGCGCCATCGCCATGTCGAGCCCGGCGTTGAAGGTCCGGGCGCAATCCTCCTTGGTGCAGCCAGGCACCTGGCCATGGCCGTTCCAGTCGCCGACGACGAAGCCCTGAAAGCCCATCCGGCCCTTCAGCACATCGGTGAGCAGCGATTCGTTGCCGTGCATCTTTGCGCCGTTCCAGCTCGAATAGCTGGCCATCACGGTGAGCGCGCCGGCCTGGATCGCGGGGACATAGCCCTGGGCGTGCGTCCTGATCAGCGCATCCTCGGACAGGCGGGTATCGCCCTGGTCGACGCCGCCAAAGGTGCCGCCATCGCCGAGGAAATGCTTCGCCGACGCCGCGACATAGCCTTGCTGAATGCGGTTCTTCGTGCCGGGCGCGCCCTGGAGGCCGAGGATCATCTCGCCGGCATAGGAGCGGACCACCGCCGGATCCTCCGAATAGCCTTCATAGCTGCGCCCCCAGCGATCGTCCTGCGGGACGGCGAGCGTGGGGCCGAACGCCCAGTCGGGCCCGGTCGCGGCGGTCTCCGCGGCGGTGGCCTGGCCGATGCGGCGGATCAGCGCGGGATCGTGCATCGCGCCGAGGCCGATATTGTGTGGGAAGATGGTTGCGCCGATCACGTTGTTGTTGCCGTGCACGGCGTCGATGCCGAAGATCAGCGGGATCGGCTGATGCTTGCCGCGCGGCTCCATCGCGACCTTGCGGAAGGCCCGGGCAGTCTCGACCCAGGGCGCCTGGGGAGAGCGATCGGGCGCGCCGAGCGGCGGCGAGCTGCCGCCCGCCAGGATCGAGCCGAGCGGATATTGGCGCAGCTCCTCGGGCTTCATCGCGCCGATGTCCGCCTGGATCATCTGGCCGACCTTCTCCTCCAGCGTCATCTGCGCCATCAGATCGGTGACGAACTTCTCGGTCGCGGGATCGACCAGGCCCTGCGAGCCGGCGGTCGGCCATTTGGCGGGATTGGCGGCCTGCTGGCCAGACAGCGTTGTCGGCGCGTGCTGCGCAAAGGCGGGCGACGCGGCCCAGATCATGGCGGTCGACAGCAGAAGCTTCAGGCCTGGCTGCATTTCACTCTCCTCTTTTTTATATTCTGGTAGCGATAACAGAAATTCATCGGGCTAGTCCACGCGCCAGCCAGCGGGCGGCCGCGTCGGGGCTTGCCTTGTCGTCGTCGCGATCGACCATGTAGTTGGCCCGGCGCATCCGCTCGACCGGGATCGCGCCGATGAGCGGCTTGAGCGCCGCCTGGAAGCGCAGGTCGTCGGCGCGGCCGGGGGCGAGCAGCAGGATCGCATCATATCCGGGGATCGCGCCCTTGGGATCGGCCAGCACGGTGAGCCCGTCCGCCGCGATCCTGCCGTCCGAGGAGAAAGCGGGGATCACGTCCGCGCTGCCGGAGGCGAGGGCGCGATACATGAAGGTCGGCTGATAGGGATGGGCCGACTTGAAGCTCAGGCCATATGCCTTCTTCACCGCCGCCCATTCGGGGCGATCGAGGAACTCGACATCGGTGGCGAGGTTCAGGCTGCCCGCGACCGGTGCCAGATCGGCGATGCTGGCGATGCCGCGCTTCCTGGCGTCGTCGCCCCGCATCGCGAAGGCATAGGCATTCTCGAACCCCAGCGAGCCGAGCAGCGTCACCTTGTGCCGGTCGCGGGCCCAGTCCGCGACGCCGCGCACGATGGCGTCGCGCGGCGGCACGTCGCTGCGCCGCATCTGGTTGGTCCAGATCGTGCCCGAATAATCGACATAGACATCGACATCGCCGCTCGCGAGCGCGCTGAACGCGACCGCGGAGCCGAGCCCTTCCCGGTAGCGGACCCGGTATCCCGCCGCTTCCAGCCGGTGCCCGATCAGCCGGGCGAGGATATATTGCTCGGAAAAGCCCTTGGCGCCGATGGTGACGGTGCCGCGTGCCGCCGGCAGCGCCGGGACGAGCGCCAGCGCCATCGCGACCAGCAGCGTGCCCAGGCTGCCCCACACCAGCCCCCGCTTCCGCTTTGCGATCCCGTGCTCGGCCAGTCCCAGCAGCCCGTCCACCGCCAGCGCGAGCGCTGCGGCGGCGATGCAGCCGGTCAGCACCAGCGACCAGTTCTGCGTCTGGAGGCCGGCGAAGATCAGGTCGCCCAGGCTCGGCTGGCCCACCGTGGTCGACAGCGTCGCCGCGCCGATCGTCCACACCGCGGCGGTGCGGATGCCGGCCATCAGCACCGGCAGGATCAGCGGCGCCTCGACCAGGCGCAGCTTCTGCGCCGCCGTCATCCCCACGCCGTCGGCCGCCTCGATCACCGCGGGATCGATGTTCGCCAGCCCGGTGACGCCGTTCCGCAGGATCGGCAGCAGCGCGTACAGCGACAGTGCGAGCAGCGAGGGCAGGAAGCCCAGCGCCGGAATGCCGCCGCCGACCAGCGCCGAGAGCGAGAGCAGGATCGGATAGAAGAGCGCAAGCAGGGCGAGGCTCGGAATCGTCTGGACGAGGCTGGCAAAGCCCAGCGCGACGCGCCCCACCAGCCGGTTGCGCGCCGAGATCACTGCCAGCGGCAGCGCGATCGCCAGCCCGAGCAGCAGCGCCGCCAGCGCCAGCAGCAGATGCTGGGCGAGCAGTTCGGGCACGCGGGCCAGCGCGTTCATTCCTCCAGCTCCGCCAGCCGGTGCGCCTGTTCGCGCGGCACGGCGACCAGCGCGTCCGCCACCGCGCCGCCCTTGCCGGCGAGCAGTTCGCGCGGCGTGGCATCGGCGACGATCCTGCCCTTCTCCATCACCAGCACGCGATCGGCCAGCAGCAGCGCCTCGGCCATGTCGTGCGTGACGAGGATGGTGGTGAGGCCCATCCGGTCGTGCAGCGCGCGGATCGCCTTGCCCAGCCCGTCACGCGTGACGGGATCAAGCGCGCCGAAGGGCTCGTCCATCAGCAAGATGCCAGGCCCGGTCGCCAGCGCCCGCGCCACGCCCACGCGCTGGCGCTGGCCGCCCGAAAGCGCATCCGGCATGCGCCCCGCCGTCTCGGGCGGCAGCTCGACCAGCTCGAGCAGCTCGACGATCCGCGCGGCCATGTCCTTCTCGCCCGCCAGCCGCAGTCCGATGGCGATGTTCTCGCCCACGCGCATGTGCGGGAACAGGCCGACATTCTGGAAGACATAGCCGATCCGCCGCCGCAGCGCCGGCGCGGGGCCGGCATCCACCGGCGCGTCGCCCACCAGCACCGCGCCTTCGCTCGGCACGATCAGCCGGTTGACCATCTTGAGCAGCGTCGACTTGCCCGATCCCGAAGCGCCCACCAGCGCCACGAAGCTGCCCGCCGCCACGTCCAGCGACACGCCATCCACGGCTCTCACGCCCCCCGGCCAGACCTTGCTGACATTTTTGAAGGTAACGGAGCGGCTTTGCTCTGGCATCGCGGTGCTTTGTGCGGGATGAAATGGCAAAGGTCAAAAGAGGAGGGCGAGGCAATGGCCAAGGCGGCATTCATCACGGGCGGCGCATCGGGTATCGGTTTCGCCGTCGCGAAGAGCCTAGCGGCGGACGGCTGGCTGGTCGGGCTGGCCGATGTCAACGCGGCCGGGCTGGAAGCGGCGAAGGCCGCGATCCCCGGCGCCGAGACCTATGCGATGGACGTGCGCGACCGCGACGCATGGCAGGCCGCGCTCGCCGATTTCGCGGGCAGGAGCGGCGGCCGGCTCGACTTCCTGTTCAACAATGCCGGGATCGCGGTGGGCGGCCAGCTGGAAACCATGTCCGACGCGGACATCGATCGCGGCCTTTCGATCAACATCAACGGCGTCGTCCATGGCGCGCGCGCCGCGCACGACCTGCTCAAGGCCACGCCGGGATCGGCGATGATCGTCACCAGCTCGGCCGCCGGTATTTCGGGCAATGCGGGCATGTCGATCTACAGCGCCGGCAAGTTCGCGATGCGCGGCTTCGCCGAGGCGCTCAATGCCGAATGGGGGCAGGAGGGCATCTATGTCGGCTCGCTGATGCCCAGCTTCATCGAGACGCCGCTGCTCAACCATGTCACTCAGGATTCGAACCGCAACGTGCGCGAATCGGTGCGTGCCGCCGGGCTGGAGATCACCCCGGTCGAGGAAGTGGTGAAGACCGTCCGCCACATGCTGGACGCGCGCAAGGCAGTGCACACCCGCGTCGGCAAGACCGCGCACCGCCTCTGGTTCATGGCGCGCTGGATGCCCGGCACGCTGCGCAAGCTTCAGCAACGGGCGTTCAAGTGAGCGGGCGGGAGGGCTCGGACTCCCGCCGCCCGATCTTCCACCGGGACCGGATGGAATATTGGGCGTTCGTCGGCCAGATCGTCAGCGCGCTCGCGGTGGTGCTCTCGCTCGTCTTCGTCGGGATCCAGCTCTACGAGAGCAACCGGGTCGCGGCGCGCAGCGAAGCGAACGACACCCAGGCGCAATGGGCGGCCTTTCGCGCCTCGATCTACGGCTCGCGCGACATCGCCGAGATGTTCCGGGCCGGCATGGACGGCAGCCGGCCGCTCGACCCCGCCGACAGGCTGCGCTTCGACTATCTGATGCGCGAGCATGGCTGGGCGACCTATCAGGTCTGGCAGCGCGTCCAGGAAGGGCTGATGCCCCGCGCGCATTACGAGCAGGGCCAGGGCCTGGATTTCGTGCGGGTGATCTGCACGCCCGGCGGCGGCGCCGTCTGGGCCCGGATCAAGGCCGAGCTGCCCAGGCCCTATGCCGCCGACACCGACCGGCTGGCGGCGGACTATGCGCGCGCCACCAAGCTGCGCTGCGGATCCTAGGCTGATCGCGCCGCGCAACGATGCCGCGCTCGCGGTCGCCCACCGGTCAAAGAGCGGCCGGACGGGAGCCCGGCCGGCCGGGCCAAGCAGGCGAAATCCGACATTGCAAGCCGGGCACGCCGGCCCATGCCGGCGGCGGCCCTAGAGCAGCGCGTCGATCGCCTGCGCCATCTGGATGTCGCGGGTGGAGAGGCCGCCGGCGTCGTGCGTGGTCAGCAGGATGTCGACCTTGTTCCACACGTTGGACCATTCGGGATGATGGTCCGCCTTCTCGGCGAGCAGCGCCACGCGCGCCATGAAGCCGAAGGCCTGGTTGAAGTCCTTGAACGCGAAGTGCCGGGTGATCGCGTCGCGCGTCGGATCCCATTGCCATTCGGGCAGCGCCGCGAGCGATTCCTCGCGAAGTCCATCCGTCAGACGCGCCACCATCACTGCCTCCCTTGCCGTAGCTCCATTGTCCGGCCTATTCCCCCCGGCATGACCGGGCAAGCCCCAGACGCCGCCGTGATCGAGCGCCTCGCCCGCGCCGCCCTCGCACGCATTCCCGAACCGTTCCAGGCGCATCTCGCCGATATCGTGCTGGTGGTCGAGGATTTCGCCGATGACGAGACGCTCGACGCCATGGGCATCGAGGATCCGTTCGACCTGACCGGCCTGTATCGCGGCCGGCCGGTGGGTGAGAAATCGGCCTGGGACGGCATGACCATGCCCGACGAGATCCATCTCTATCGCCGCCCGCTGCTCGACGAATGGGTGCATACCGGCGTGACGCTCGAATCGCTGGTCAACCATGTCGTGGTGCACGAGGTCGGCCATCATTTCGGGCTCTCCGACGATGACATGCACGCGCTGGAGGACAGCGCCGAGTGACGCGCCTGGCCCTGCGCGGTGTCGCCTGCCTGCGCGGGGGGCGGCTGTTGTTCGAGGGGCTGGACCTCGCGCTCGCGGCGGGCGAGGCGGCTTTGGTCACCGGCCCGAACGGCGCCGGCAAGTCGAGCCTGATCCGCATCGCCGCCGGGCTGCTCGCGCCCGCGGCCGGCCGAGTGGAAGGCGAAGGCGCGCGCGCCCTGATGGCCGAGGCGCTGGCGCTCGATCCCGAATTGCCGCTCGGCGCGGCGCTGCGCTTCTGGGCAGGGCTCGACGGCCGGCCCGATGCCGTGCCGGAGGCGCTGGCGGCGGTAGGGCTGGCCGATCTGGCGCCGGTGCCCGTGCGCATGCTTTCCACCGGGCAGCGCCGCCGGGCGGCATTGGCACGGGTCGTGGCGAGCGGCGCGCCGGTCTGGCTGCTCGACGAGCCCGGCAATGGGTTGGATATCGCCTCGGTCGCGCTGCTCGAGGGGCTGATCGCCGGGCACCGCGCCGCCGGCGGCATCGCCTTGGTCGCCACGCATTTGCCGCTCGCACTGCCCGACGCGCGCGAGGTGGCGCTGTGAGCATCTACGCCTCCCTGATCTGGCGTGAGCTGCGGCGTGCCTGGAGCACCGGCGGGCTGGCGCTGCCGGTCGTCTTCTTCCTGCTCGTCGCGATTCTCTTCCCCTTCGCGGTCGGCCCCGATGCGAAGCTGCTCGGCCGCATCGCCCCGGGCGTGATCTGGGCGGCGGCGCTGCTCGCGGCGCTGCTGCCGGTCGAGCGGCTGGTGGCGCCGGATCTGGAGAGCGGCATGCTCGACCAGCTGGCGGTGCGCGGGCTGCCCGATGCCGGCGTGGCCGCCGCCAAGGTGGCCGGCCATTGGCTGGGCTTCGCGCCTGCGCTGCTCGCCGCGACGGTGATCGCCGCGGGCCTGCTCCAGCTTCCGGGCGCCGCGCTGGCACCGCTGCTGCTTGCGCTGCTGGCCGGCACGCCGGGGCTCGCCGCGCTCGGCGTCGCCACCGCGGCGCTGGTCGCCGGGCTGCGCGGGGCGGGCGCGCTGGCGGGGCTGGTGATGCTGCCCTTCGCCGTGCCGCTGCTGATCTTCGGCGCCACCGCCGGCCAGCCGGGCGCGCTCAAGCTGCTCGGCGCGGTGAGCCTGTTGCTGGTGGCGGGCTGCCCGTTCGTGGCGGGGGCGGCGATGCGGATGGGGCGGAGTTGATGTTCACGGAAGCCGACTGTCAGGGGCGGCCGGATTGGCCGTTGTTGCAGAATGGTGCGGTGAATCTCTTCCGTGATTCGGAGATCTTGGCGCGGGCGCGGGCCGATCTGGCTTCGCTCGGTTATGAACTGGCCGAAATATCGTGCCGCGGGAGCAGGTCGAGCTTCGAACGGCAATTCTCCGACCTGCTGCGCTGGGAGGACCAGTTCGGCTATGCGCCCTGGTCAGGGAACCTCAATGCGCTGAACGACGGGATGAGGGACTATCCCTTTGGCGCTTCCGAGCGGAGCGCGCTGGTCATTGACGGGTTTCACCTGCTCGCCTCGGAGGATGCGGCATATGCGCATGGCTTGCTCGATATCCTGGAGTCCGCAGCGCGGGACCATCTTCTCTTTGGCAGGATGCTTGTCGCGCTGATCCAGACCGACGATCGGAGCTATTATGCGCCGGGCCTTGGCGCGCGGTGTGCCAGCTGGAACTCGCGGGAGCGGCCGCCCCTCCGTCCGCGCGACTAGGCTTCCGGCGGCAGCTCGTCGCCATACACCACCATCGCCGAGCCGTCGGCCAGCGCATCCATGGCGGCGGCGCGCAGCACCGGGTCTTCCGTTGCACCCGGATCGGCGACTTCCATGCCCTTTTCCAGCCGCACCAGCATCCAGCCCGTGCCGAGCGCGACGCCGGCGGCCTTGGCCTGCGCTTCCTCGAAGCTGTCGGCCGAGACATAGATCAGCATCGCATGGCGTCCGCCCGGCCGGCGGCCTTCGACGGTGTCGGCCACGGCGGTCGCGAGGAAGACCGAGAGGCCCATCAGCGGCTCCAGCGCGCGAAGATCGCGGTCGGCAGTTCCAGCCCGCGCGCTTCCTCGCGCACCGCCAGCTCGCCGCACTCCACCTTGCCGGGCAGGTGCGCCACATGCTGGCGCAGCAGTTCGCCGATCGCCAGCGCCGACATGCGCACGGCATAGACGGTGAGGAACAGGAAGCGCGAGTTCGCGTCGAGCAGCTTCGCCGTGTCGGCGATCAGCCCGGGCAGGCCTTCCTCCAGCTTCCACACTTCGCCGTTCGGCCCGCGGCCCCATTTGGGCGGATCGAGGATGATCCCGTCATAGCGCCGCCCGCGGCGCACCTCGCGCGCGGTGAACTTGGCGGCATCGTCGATCATCCAGCGGATCGGCAGGTCCTCCATCCCCGACAGCGCGGCATTGGCCTTGCCCTCGGCGACCGATTTCTTCGAGGCATCGACATGAGTGACCTTTGCGCCCCTGGCCGCCATCGCCAGGCTGCCGACGCCGGTATAGCCGAACAGGTTCATGAACTCGGGTGCGTCCATCCCGTCGACCTGGCTGCGCATCCAGTGCCAGACCGGCGCCATGTCCGGGAAGAAGGCGAGGTGGCGGAAGGGAGTGTTCTGCGCGGTGAAGCGCACTTCCTCCCAGGCGAGCGGCCAGCCCTCGCTCGGCACCGGCTTGGCATAGTTCCAGCGGCCGCCGCCATCCTCGTCGGAGCCGGGGATGAATTCGCCATGCGCGTCCCAGTTGTCGGACGCGGGCGCCCACATCGCCTGGGGCTCGGGACGGATGAAGCGATATTTGCCGTAGCGCTCGAGCTTGCGGCCATGGCCGCTATCGACCAGCCCATAATCGGCCCAGGGCTCGCCGGTGAGAGTGATGAGGTCCATGGAGGGTCTTTAATTGGATACGGCGAAGACGCCAATTCCTCCCCGAGCTTGTCTCGGGGAGGAGGGCCGCGACGCGTCAGCGTCGTGGTGAAGGGGCTTGCGCGTAAGCGACGGTATCGGGGTGTGGTGAAGCGCCGCGCCTTTGGCGCGGCCCTTCCACCACTCGCTTCGCGAGCGGTCCCCCTCCCCCAGCAAGCTGGGGGAGGAATTAAAGGCGTGGCTTGGCGATGCCGGCGATGTATTCCCGCACCGCATCGAGCGTGCCCGGCAGCACGTCGTAGCGTTCCTGCCGGTCGAACAGGTCGCCCACCCGGGCGGGCAGCGCCGGCCGCACGCCGGTCGCGCGTTCCACCGCGTCGGCGAACTTGGCGGGATGCGCCGTCGCCAGCGTCACCACCGGCACCTGGGCGGGGATATCCGCCCGGCGCGCGGCGGCGAGGCCGATGGCGCTGTGCGGGTCGATCACCTGCGCGGCTTCGGCCGCGGCCCAGCGCATTGCCGCGTTCATCTCGTCCGGCGCGATCCGGTCGCTGGCGAAGATCCTGGCGGCGCCCTGCTGCTGTGCATTGGTGAGGCGCATCGCGCGCGTGCTCTCGAAACCGCGCATCTGCTCGGCGACGCTCGCGCCGGCGAGATCGAACAGGAGCCGCTCGAAATTCGAGCTCACCTGGATATCCATGCTCGGCGCCGCGGTCGGCGTGACGGTGCCGGCCGAATAGTCGCCGTTCGCGAGCGCGCGGTGGAGGATGTCGTTGACGTTGGTGGCGACGACCAGCCGCTCCACCGGCAGGCCCATGCGCGCCGCGACATAGCCGGCGAAGACATCGCCGAAATTGCCGGTCGGCACCGCGAAGGCGACCTTCCGCGCCGGCGCGCCCAGCCGGACGGCGGCGTAGAAATAATAGACCACCTGCGCCATCAGCCGGGCCCAGTTGATCGAGTTGACCGCGCTGAGGCGGAAGCGCCCGGAGAAACCCGCGTCGTTGAACAGCGCCTTCACCATCGCCTGGGCATCGTCGAAGCTGCCCTCGATCGCGATGTTGTGGACATTGGGCGCGAGCACCGTGGTCATCTGGCGGCGCTGCACGTCGGAGACGCGGCCCTTGGGGTGCAGCATGAAGATGTCGACGCCGTGCCGCCCGGCGACCGCGTCGATCGCGGCGCTGCCGGTGTCGCCCGAAGTCGCGCCGACGATGGTCAGCGGCTCGCTGCTGCCGGTCAGGAACTTCTCGAAGAGCAGGCCGAGCAGCTGGAGCGCCACGTCCTTGAAGGCGAGCGTCGGGCCGTGGAACAGCTCGAGCAGGAAATGGCGATGGTCGAGCTGGACCAGCGGCGTCACCGCGGCCTGGGCGAAGCGGCCATAGGCCTGTTCGCACAGCGCGCGCAGCTCCTGTTCGCTCAGGTCGTCGCCGGTGAACGGCGCCATCACCCGGACGGCGGTCTCGACATAGGAGAGGCCCTGCAGCCCCTCGATATCCTCGCGGCTGAAGCTCGGCCAGCGCGTGGGGACATACAAGCCGCCGTCGCTCGCCAGCCCGGCAAGGGTCACGTCACGGAAGCCAAGCAGCGGCGCACTGCCTCGGGTGCTCTGATATTGCATGAGGGCGGGGCCTAGCGGGCGCGGAGAGTGCCAGCAAGCAAGACTAGCTTTAGCCGGCCCGTCCTTCGATCATGCCCCGGGCGGTATCCCGCCAGCGCCGCTTCTCGACGCGACGCACGTTCGCGCAATCCTTCATCGCATGCAGATAGGCCTGGAGCAGCGGCAACTCGCCATCTTCCCGATCGCCTTCGAACGGACGCGGGTAAATGGCATTGCCATAGTTGCGGGCGCACTTCTGCGGCGTGTCGTCGACGATCAGGATGCGCTCCAGCGGCCAGCCGCGCTTCCGGACCTTGGTCAGCGGCTTCAGATAATGCCGGTGATCGTCGGGGTAATGGAAATGGAGGTCGTCGCCCATGGGCAGGCGGCCCAGCGTGGCGCGGCTCCGGCCCCAGATGAAATGGAGGTGGGACGGATCGGGAAAGATGCGCCGCACCACTTCGACGACATAGCGATCCGATGCCGACGACCAGATCGCCAGGTCGTACCAGTCCGCGCACGCGGCAAGGAAGGCATCCAGATGCGGGCGCCGGTACACATGATAGCCGAATATCTCGAAATCGGCGGGACGATCCAGCGGCGCTTCGCGGGCGTGGATCAGCGTTTCGTCGAGGTCGAGGATGAGCAGGCCCCTCCGACCTGGCGGCGCCCCCCCTTCCATGCCCGTCACGCCTTGGGCTGCTGCCGCCATCTGAGCGCGAGCAGGTAGATCACCGAGGCGACCAGCGCGAACAGGAACCATTGCACCGCATAGGAAAGATGATTGTTCGGCACGCTCGACAGGTCGGGCTTCGCCGTCGGCGCCATGCCGGGCGCGGCGGCGGCCGAGATCAGCATCAGATGCTTGGGTTCGCTGTCGAACAGCCCGGCGAGGAGCGGGCGGTGATCGGGGGCATGGGTGATCGTGCCGGCCACCTGCCCGCCCTTCCACACCGGCTGGAACTTGGGATCGCGCGCCACGCCCATGTCGACCAGCAGCACCGGCCCCTCGGCGCCGGTGCGGCACTGCGCGACATGGCGATAGCCGTTGGAGCCATCGGCGGCGCGCCCGCCCTGGCTCTGCCAGCCGACGACCTGGAGGCAGAAGGCGCTGGCCCGGCGGAACAGATACTGGTCGCCCACCGGCAGGCGGGGGAAGGCCATTTCGGGCTTGTCGAAATTGGCGGCGTAGAGCTTCAGCGCGTCGTGCTTCTCCGCGCGGCGCTGGAGCTGCCAGATGCCGAGCCCGATCATCGCGGCGACGGCAAGGGCGACGATGATCGTCGGGATCAGCGGCAGGCGCGGCATCATTCGCCCCGCACGCGCCCTTCGCCCGCGCGGTTGCGATATTCGAGCGCGAGCAGCAGGCCCTTGGAGACGCGCAGCGCCAGGATCACCAGCGCCGTGGTGATCGGGATCCAGAGCAGCGCATGGATCAGCACGCCCGGCCGGAAGCCGAACTCCACCCATAGCGCCAGCGCCGTGACGAGCGCGCCGATGCCCAGGGTGAGGAACACGACGGGCCCGTCGCCGACGTTGAACCGAGTGAAGTCGAGCCCGCAGGCGGTGCACCGGTCGGCAAAGCCCGTGAAGCTGCGGAACAGCGTGGGCGCGCCGCAGCGCGGGCAGGCGCCCCGGGTCCCCGAAAGGATCGGGGGAGGCGATGCTGGACCGCCTCCCCCGGAAATGTCGTTCGCGCTGTCGGTCACGTCAGCCGTGAACCGGCGCGCCCCAGCCGCCCCAGACATAGATGGAGGCGAACAGGAACAGCCACACCACGTCGACGAAATGCCAGTACCAGGCCGCCGCCTCGAAGCCGAAATGCTGCTTCGGCGTGAAGTCGCCCCGATAGGCGCGGACCAGGTTCACGATCAGGAAGATCGTGCCCACGATCACGTGGAAGCCGTGGAAGCCGGTCGCCATGAAGAAGGCGCCGCCATAGCTCGAGCCGCCTTCGGACCCGGCATGGAAGGGGAAGGGCGCCTCGCTATATTCATAGGCCTGCAGGCAGCTGAAAGTGATGCCCAGGATCACGGTGAGCCACAGGCCCTTCTTGACCGTGTCGTTCTCGCCCACGCCGATCAGGCCCCACAGGCCCTTCTTCTCGCCGCCGCGCTCATTATGGATCAGCCCGTGATGTGCCCAGGTGACGGTGCAGCCCGAGAGCAGCAGGATCAGCGTGTTGAGCAGCGGGAACTTCCAGGCGTCGAGCACTTCCATGCCCTTGGGCGGCCATTGCCCGCCCACGGCCTCGACGTGCGAGGGGAAGAGCGAGAAGTCGAACCAGGCCCAGAACCAGCCGACGAAGAACATCACTTCGGAAGCGATGAACAGGATCATGCCGTAGCGCAGGTGGAGCTGCACGATCGGCGTGTGATCGCCGGCATGCGCTTCCTCGATCACCTTGCCCCACCAGCCGAACATGGTGAACGCCACGCCGACCAGGCCGGCCAGGAACACCCAGCCGCCGCCATTGTCCTTCTCCGGCGAGATGTGCGCGCCGTGCATCCACATGATCGCGCCCGACGCGAGCACGAGCGCCGAGAACGAGCCGAACAGCGGCCAAACGCTAGGCGGAAGGATATGGTACTGGTGATTCTTTGCCCCGGCCATCGAACTTCCCTGCTCCTGTTTTGCAGCAAGCTTTACGGTGCGAAATCGCTTCCCGCAACAATAGTCGCGCGCGTCCGGCGCCGGCGTCAATGGGCCTTGGCGGCGGCTTCCTTCACTGCCGGCGATTCGGCCGGATAGAAGGTGTACGAGAGCGTGATCTCCTGCACGTCGCGCGTGTCGGGATCGTCGAGGATCTTGGGATCCACGTAGAAGATCACCGGCATCCGCGCCGTCTCGCCCGGCTTCAGCGTCTGCTGGGTGAAGCAGAAGCACTGGATCTTGGTGAAGTATTTGCCGACAAAGACCGGCGTGACGTTGAACGTCGCCGTGCCGGTCACTTCATGGTCGGAGGTGTTGGTGGCGGTGAAGAACGCCATGTCGCGCCCGCCGATGTCGATCGTGTCCGATCGCCGCTCGGGCTGGAACTTCCAGGGAATGCCCTTGGCGACGTTGCTGTCGAAGGCGATGGTGATCTTCTGGCCGACGCTGCCCGGGGCGCGGGCCCCGCGCTGGGTGGTGCCGTTCAGCCCGGTCGCTTCGCAGAACATGCGATAGAGCGGCACCGCCGCGAAGCCCAGGCCGGTCATCGAGCACACGCCGATCCCGGCGAGGATCGCGACGCGCAGGTTCCGGCTGATGCGGATCATCCGGCATGGCCCAGCTGGATCTTCACGATCGAGATCGCGAAGACGAGCACCACGAACAGGCCCAGCAGCACCGCCATCACCCGGGCCCGGCCGCGCTGGCGGGCGCGGATCAGCTCGGCCTCCTCGGCCGGCGTCGCCGGGGCGGTGGGCGGAGTCGGGATCAGATCATCGGTCATGCGAACCACCTGTCGACGACGAGCGCGCCGAAAATGACGAAGAGATAGAGGATCGAGAATTTGAACAGCCGCTTCTCGGGCGCCATGCCGTCCCCGGGCTCGGTGCGGCGGATCGCCACCTGCACCGCCATGGCGAGGAACAGGCCGGACATCACCGCCGCGACGATCCCGTAGATCGGTCCGGCCAGCCCCAGCGGCCAGGGCGCGGCCGCGCACAGGATCATCGGGATGGTGTAGAGCCCGATCTGGATCCGCGTCGATTTCTCGCCGGCCACCACCGGCAGCATCGGCACGCCGGCATTGGCATAGTCGGTCTTCACGAACAGCGCGAGCGCCCAGAAATGCGGCGGCGTCCACAGGAAGATCAGCGCGAACAGCAGCACCGGCATCAGCGTCACGTCGCCCGTCGCCGCGGCCCAGCCGATCATCGGCGGAAAGGCCCCGGCCGCGCCGCCGATCACGATGTTCTGCGGCGTGCGGCGCTTGAGCCAGATCGTGTAGACGAACACATAGAACAGGATCGACGCGGCGAGGATGAGCGTCGCCACCAGGTTGATCGCGAAATACATCAGCGCGAGGCTGAAACCCGCCAGGCCGACGCCGAAGTGCAGCGCCGACTGGCGCTCCATCCGGCCGGCCGGCAGCGGGCGCTTCTGCGTCCGCTTCATCTTGGCGTCGAGATCGGCCTCATACCATTGGTTGAGCGCCCCCGCCGCGCCCGCGCCCAGCGCGATGCACAGGATGGCGGTGAAGCCCAGCACGGGATGGATCGGCACCGGGGCGGCCAGCATGCCGCACAGGCCGGTGAAAACGACGAGGGTCATCACCCGCGGCTTGGTGAGCGCGAGGAAGTCGCGCCAGTCGGCGGGCAGGGTGACGGTGGCGGAAGCGGTGCTCATGGTCGTGCGCCGGCTATAGGGCCGGGTTGACCGAGGGGGAAGGGGTGAGCGTACCCCTCAATGCAAAGCCGGCGGCCCGGAAATCGGCAACCTTGGCGGATAGAATTTCGCAGCCAGGGCCTGCGATATCTCGCTCGTCATTCCCGGGAAGGTCGCGCGGAGCGCTTCGTGGGTGAGCGGAGACAGTCCTCCCCCCGTGGTCGCGCGCAGTTGCCGCACGCGGTCGGGATAAGCGTCGAGCCATGGGCGGACCAGGTTGAACGCGTCCGCATATTGCGGCTGGTTGAAGGAGGCGTCCCTACCATGCACGGCAAGTCTGATCCGATGTTGATTGTACGAGGCAACGCCCTCCTCGAATACCGTGATCTCCTCCTTCGATCTTGGCCCCAGCAAATGCACGACCTCATGGGACAGCTGCCAGTCGAGCAGGTCGGGCGACTCCGCCGAATCGAGCGCGATACGCAACACGCAATTCTTACCCGCGCCAGGTGAAGTGGCGACGGCGGGCGGATGTCCTAGGGGCACCACTTCGAGGCCGAGGAGATTCCAGCTTGAGTCGCGCGGACCGTATCTATTTTCCGCGTCCGCCAGCAATGCCTGAAAGCGATCCTGGAAGCCCGGGAGGTCGCCATCCGGGAAGTCCGGCCCGACTGGCAGGAGGGGAGCGTGATACAGGCCGGGACGATGGTTCGATAGCATCCGGGAGATGTGGGAGGCGGCCGGAATATTGCTACCGGGCACTCACTGCTTCACCGCCTGGTCGAGCGGGATCGCCGGCTTGGGCGGCACCGGCGGCTTGCCGATCCAGGCGAGGCCGCGGGCGAGATCGATCGTCACCACCCAGTTGCGCAGGAACGGCATGCCGAGATTGCCGTCCATGATCATGTCCGGCGTGAAGGCATCGGGCGTGGTCGCGCGAATGTCGCCCAGCACTTCGAAATCGGCCGGCTGCTTGTCTTCCAGCTTCGGGTCCATCCCCACCAGCTCGGCGATGGGCTTGGAGACGAGCACGGTGCCGCCATTGCCCGAATCGAGCTCGAACCACAAAGTGCCCAGCCTGCTCGGCACCGCGGCCATCACCGCCAGCGCGCCGCCGTCGATCTCGCGCTTCAGCCGGATGCGCAGCGGCCGCATGCCGGCGATGCGCGCCGCCCGGCTCGCTTCCGATTCGAGCGTCATCGTGCCGGCCGCGAAGTCGAAGGTCACGGTGCGGCCCTCGAACAGGTTGAGCCCGATGATCCCGTCCAGGGCGGCGTTCTTCGGATTGTCCGCCGCCATGTTGACCAGCCCGGTGATCGGTGGCCTGGCGGCGATCCCGCCTAGCGTGATCGCGATATTCTCGCCGCAATGGGGGCCGTCGAAGCGCTTGCCCATCATGTTGTAGCCAGTGAGGCGCCCCCAGGGCGTGCAGCCGGCCCGCGTCGCGGTCTCGCGCGAGACGAGCGTGATGCCCGCGCCGGTATCGAGCAGGTACAGCCCCTTCTTGCCGGCGATCTCGGCTTCGATTGCCCAGCGGGTGCGCCACGGCGTCAGCTGGATCACCGCTTCGGGCCTGGCCGGCGGTGCCGTCTGCGCTTCGGCGGCGGGCATGGCGGCGAACAGCAGCGCGAGCGCGCCGGGCAGGAACTTCATCTCGCTTCTCCCTGGATTTCCCGGCATTCGTTCCGCCTGCGCATCTTTCTCCAGGATGAACGGCGCGATTCATGCGGTCAATGCCGTGCCTGGCGCGACCAAAGCCCGCGGCGCCGGACATGAGAACGCCCCGGAAGTTTCCTTCCGGGGCGTTTCATGCGTCAGCCTTGCGGCCGGGCTCAGTGGTGATGCCCGTCCTCGATGACCGGCAGCGTTTCGAACTGGTGGAACGGCGGCGGGCTCGACAGCGTCCATTCGAGCGTCGTCGCGCCTTCGCCCCAGGGATTGCCCTCGGCCTTCTTGCCCGCGACCAGCGCCCAGATCACGTTGACGAAGAAGATCACCATCGAGGCGAACATGATGAAATAGCCGATCGTGGCGACATGGTTCCACAGCGCATAGGCGTCCGGATAGTCCGGATAGCGGCGCGGCATGCCCTGCAGGCCCAGGAAGTGCATCGGGAAGAACAGGATGTTCACGCCGACGAAGAAGATCCAGAAGTGCAGCTGGCCGAGCAGCTCGCTGTACATCCGGCCGCTCATCTTCGGGAACCAATAGTAGAAGCCGGCGAACAGCGAGAACACCGCGCCGAGCGACAGCACATAGTGGAAGTGCGCGACGACGTAATAGGTGTCCTGCATATAGTCGTCGACGCCGCCGTTCGCGAGCACGACGCCGGTCACGCCGCCCACGGTGAACATGAAGATGAAGCCGATCGCCCAGACCATCGGGGTCCTGAAGCTGATCGAGCCGCCCCACATGGTGGCGATCCACGAGAAGATCTTCACGCCGGTCGGCACCGCGATCACCATGGTGGCGGCGGTGAAATACATCTTCACGGTGACCGACATGCCGGTGGTGAACATGTGGTGCGCCCACACGACGAAGCCGACCAGGCCGATCGCGACCATGGCATAGGCCATGCCGAGATAGCCGAACACCGGCTTGCGGCTGAAGGTGGCGATGATCTGGCTGACGATGCCGAAGCCCGGCAGGATCATGATGTACACTTCGGGGTGGCCGAAGAACCAGAACAGGTGCTGGTAGAGGATCGGGTCGCCGCCATATTGCGGGTCGTAGAAGGCGGTGCCGAAATTGCGGTCGGTCAGCAGCATGGTGATCGCGGCGGCGAGCACCGGCAGCGCCAGCAGCAGCAGGAAGGCGGTGATCAGCACCGACCAGACGAACAGCGGCATCTTGTGCAGGGTCATGCCCGGCGCGCGCATGTTGAAGATGGTGGTGATGAAGTTGATCGCGCCCAGGATCGAGCTGGCGCCCGCCAGGTGGAGCGACAGGATCGCCATGTCGACCGACGGCCCCGGCTCGCCATAAGTGGAGAGCGGGGCGTAGACCGTCCAGCCCGTGCCCGCGCCGACGCCCGCGAAGGGCGAGGCGAGCAGCAGCAGGAAGGCCGGGATCAGCAGCCAGAACGAGATGTTGTTCATGCGCGGGAACGCCATGTCCGGCGCGCCGATCATGATCGGCACGAACCAGTTGCCGAAGCCGCCGATCATCGCGGGCATGACCATGAAGAACACCATGATCAGGCCGTGCGCGGTGATCAGCACGTTCCAGAAGTGCATGGCGTCGTCGAACTTGGTCTCGTTGCCGTGCAGGAAGCTCAGCCAATAGGGCAGCCACTGGATGCCCGGCTCGGCCAGCTCGACGCGCATCAGGCCCGAGATGCCGCCGCCGATGATGCCGGCGACGATCGCGAAGATCAGGTAGAGCGTGCCGATGTCCTTGTGGTTCGTCGACATGAACCAGCGGGCGAAGAAGCCCGGCTTGTGATCGGCATCATGGTGGTCATGCGCATGATCATGCGCGTGGAGGGCGATATCGGTCATGGTCTCACTTGCCCGTCATGTTGCCGGCGGCGGCGTTGGCGGCCGGCGCGGTCTCGTTGGTGGCGGCCGGTTCGGCGGCGGCATTGGTCTCGGCGGCCGGCGCGGCAGCGTTCTGCGTGGCCGTGGCCGCCGCGGCGGCGGCGACTTCGTTCGGCATGGTGCCGCCCTTCGCCTTCACCCACTGGGCGAACTCGGCCGGCGACACGGCCTCGACCGCGATCGGCATGTACGCGTGGCGCGCGCCGCACAGCTCGGAGCACTGGCCGAAATACAGGCCCGGCTTCTCGATGATGAAGCTCGTCTCGTTGAGCTTGCCCGGCACCGCGTCGAGCTTGATCCAGAAGGCGGGGACCGCCCAGCTGTGGATCACGTCCTGCGCGGTGGTGATCAGGCGGATCGGCACGCCGACCGGCAGCACCACGCGCTGGTCGGTCGCGAGCAGGCGGGGGCCGTCGGCATCGGTGCGGTAGCGCGTGCCGGCCGGGACCTGGCTCTGCTCCTTGAGCATGTTGGCGGTCAGCTGGATGCCGCCATTGTCCGGATATTCATAGCTCCAGAACCACTGGTTGCCGATCGCCTTCAGCGTGATCGCATCCTTGGGCGCCGGCTTGAACTGCGCGGCGAGCAGGCTGATCGACGGCACGGCGATCGCGACCAGGATCAGCACCGGCACCAGCGTCCAGATGATCTCGATCGTGGTGTTGTGCGCGGTCCGCGACGGCGTCGGGTTGGCGGCGCGGCGATAGCGGAAGATCACCCACACCAGCAGGATCAGCACGAAGATCGAGATCCCGGTGATCAGCGGCAGCAGGATGTAGTTGTGGAATCTGTGCGCCTCCCGGCCGTTCGGCGTCACCTGCTCCTGCAGCGTGATCGCGTCGGCGGTCGGCTGGCCGATGCCCGGTGCCGCCTTGGTCCGCGGCTGGCCCGAAGCATCGAGCGTGGGATCGGCAACCGCCGGCGTGGCGGCCGCGGCCGGCGCGGCGCTGTTCGCGGCCGAACCGTTCGCGACCGGAGTCGCGGTGTTCGCAACAGGCTCCTGGGCGGAAGCGGGCGTGGCGAACGCCATCCCCGCCGCCAGGAGGATCGAAGTCAACCCAAGCATGCGCATCGTCTATCTTCACCCTGTTCCGCAAGAGCCCCGGGCTGGGAAAGGATTACCCCCAGTGCAACTGGCGTATACGAGCCACGCATCCATTCTCAACCCTTTTTGATCGCCCGTTGCGGTCGTTGGAGGGTGGTCCTAAGGGAAATCGACAATCCCGGCGACGATGGAGCGAGCATTGGAAGGCAACGCAATTCTGGACGAGTTTCGTGCTGCAGGTGCGTTGCTCGAAGGCCATTTCATCCTGTCTTCCGGCCTTCGCTCTCCCATCTTCTTGCAAAAAATGCGTATTTTCGAGGACCCCGCGCGCACCGAGCGTGTGTGCAGTGCACTAGGAACGCTGATCCGCGAATCGTTCGGGCAGGTCGACATGGTCGTCTCCCCCGCGATCGGCGGAATCATCCCGGGCTATGAGACGGCCCGCGCGCTGGGCTGCAAGGCGGTGTTCGTCGAGCGCGAGGACGGCGAGTTCCAGCTGCGCCGCGGCTTCGAGATTCCCGAAGGCGCGCGGATCGTGATGGTCGAGGACATCGTCACCACCGGCCTGTCGTCGCGCGAGTGCATCGCCGCGATCCGCAGGCATCCGGGCGAGCTGCTCGGCGCCGCCTGCATCGTCGATCGCTCGAACGGCACGGCGGACATCGGCGTGCCGCTGGTCTCGCTGCTGAAGATGGACGTGCCCGCCTATCCGGCCGACCAGCTCCCGCCCGAGCTGGCGGCGATCCCCGCGGTCAAGCCGGGCAGCCGGGCGATCACGGCATAGGGAGGCGCGAAGGGTGACCGCCAAGCTCCGAGAGTCTTCGAGTGACCGCCTCCGCCTGGGCGTCAACATCGATCATGTCGCCACCGTGCGCAACGCGCGCGGATCGGGCTATCCCGATCCGGTGCGTGCGGCCCTGCTCGCGGCCGAGGCCGGCGCCGACGGCATCACCGCGCATCTGCGCGAGGATCGCCGGCACATCACCGACGACGACATCGCCCGGCTCTCCGCCGAGCTGACGGTGCCGCTCAACCTGGAGATGGCGGCGACCGGGGAGATGCTGGCGATCGCGCTCCGCCACCGCCCGCACGCCGTCTGCATCGTGCCCGAGAAGCGCGAGGAGCGCACCACCGAGGGTGGGCTCGACGTCGCCGGGCATTTCGACCATCTCGCCTCGATGGTGGCGAAGCTGCGCGAGAATGGCAGCCGGGTCTCGCTGTTCATCGAGCCCGATGAGCGCCAGATCGACGCGGCGCTGCGCCTGGGTGCCCCGGTCGTCGAGTTCCACACCGGCCGCTATTGCGAGCTGGCCGAGGCGGACCGCGCCGCCGAGCTGCGCCGGATCGCCGATGCCGCCGCGCTCGCGGCCAAGGCGGGGATCGAGCCGCATGCCGGCCACGGCCTCACCTTCGACAATGTGATCCCGATCGCCGCGATCCCGCAGGTCATGGAGCTCAACATCGGCCATTTCCTGATCGGCGAGGCGATCTTCGACGGCCTCGCCCCGGTGATCCGCCACATGCGCGCGCTGATGGACGCGGCGCGGTGAGGCAGGCGGCGCTGGCTGTGGTGGCCGCGACCAGTGCCTGTCTGGTGACGCTCGCCAGCCTCGCGCCGGTGCGGATGCTGCTAAGCAAGATCGGCGCGGAGATCATCAGGACGTGGGACCAGTTCTTTCTGGAGATGTCGCTTCCGCGCCTTGGCGTCGGCCTGGCGATAATCTTCGGGGGAACCTATCTCCACGGTCGCAGGCCGAGGCTGGGCCTGGCGCTGATTGTCGCCGCGCCCGTCCTCACGCTCGTCGCGCATATTCTTCTACTGGCGGTCAACCTATGATCCTCGGCCTAGGCTCCGACCTCTGCAACATCGAGCGCATCCAGAAATCGCTGGACCGTTTCGGGACACGTTTCGAGCAGCGCAGCTTCACCGACCTGGAGATCGCCAAGGCCAGGACCCGCCCGCACAACTATGCCGCCACCCTCGCCAAGCGCTTCGCCGCCAAGGAGGCTTTCTCCAAGGCGGTGGGAACCGGGTTCAAGGCGGGCGTGTTCATGAAGGACATCGGTGTCGTCAACGCGCCCTCCGGCGCCCCTACGCTGGCATTGACGGGAGGCGCGAAGGCGAGGCTTGACGCCATCACCCCCGCGGGTCACGTCGCGATGGTGTATCTGACGCTGACGGACGATCATCCCTGGGCGTTCGCCATGGTGATGATCGAGGCGGTGAAGGAAGGTTGATGGGGGCGGACGAGCTCGCGTTGAGTCACGAAGCGTTCGAGGAGGAGGCCGAAGCCCGGCCGCGCACCGACTGGTGGGCGGAGGCGCGCGGCATCCTCTGGCTCGTGCTCGCGGTGCTGGGCTTCCACAGCCTGATCGCCAAGCCCTTCTTCATCCCCAGCGAATCGATGCTGCCCGGGCTGCTGGTCGGCGACCGGCTGGTGGTGACCAAATATCCCTATGGCTATAGCTGGGTCACGCCGACCTTCCATGTGCTGCCCTTCATGCACGGCCGCATCCTGGGCAGGCTGCCCGAGCGCGGCGACGTGGTGATCGTCACGCCGCCCGGCACCAACACCGACTATATCAAGCGCGTGATCGGCCTGCCCGGCGACACGATCGCCGTGAGGGGCGGCATCGTCTATCTGAACGGCAAGGCGGTTCCGCGCCGGGCGATGGGCGATCGCTACATTCCCGTCGATCCCAACACGCGCTGCGACGACGACCATTATCACGGCTTCCTCGCGGTCCGCGACGGCAAGCGCTACTGCCGGTTGCCCATCTATCGCGAGACGCTGCCGGGCGGCCGCTCCTACGACACGGTGGACCTCGGCTTCCGCCCCGGCCGCGGCGACAATTATCCCGAGATCCGCGTGCCCCGGGACAAGGTGTTCCTGATGGGCGACAATCGCGACAATTCGGCCGACAGCCGCTTCCCGCTCGACCAGAACGGGCTCGGCGGCCCGGTGCCTTGGGAGAATATCGGCGGCCGCGCCGAGTTCATCACCTTCAGCCTCGACGGCAGCGCCAGCTGGAATCCGCTGACCTGGCCGCGATCCTTCCGCCCCGGCCGTGCCGGCACCTCGCTTCACCCGCAACGGGACAGTCAATGATGAGCGATCCGCTTGCCTCCCCGCACGTCCATGTCGTCCAGGAACCGGGACCCAACGAGCTGCGCGACCCGGTGGTCCGCGCCGAGCTGAAAAAGGCGAGCGTCTGGTTCGGCCTCGCCATCGCGGTCGCCCTGTTCGTGCTGCTGATCCAGCCGATCCTGATCATCTTCGGCGGGCTGGTCTTCGCATCGATGCTAGATGGCGGCGCGCGGCTGCTCGGCCGCATCCTGCCGATCCCGCGCGCGCTGCGGATCGTGATCGTCGTCCTGCTGGTGATCGCCTTCTTTGCCGGCATCTTCTACCTGACCGGGGTGCAGATCGCCGCCCAGGCCGAGCAGCTGCGCACCACGCTGGAAGTGCAGGCGAACAAGGTCGCCCAATGGGTGGCCGATCTGGGCCTGATGCCCGGCCGCTCCGATCTCACCGGCCTCGCCCAGCAGGCGCTGGGCAGCGTCGGGCGGCTCACCTCGGCGGTGGGCTCGGTGTTCGGCGCCGTCTCGTCGCTGCTGATGATCGTGGTCATCGGCCTGTTCGTGGCGCTGGAGCCGCGCATCTACGAGCGCGGCCTGCAATGGATGGTGCCCAGGGACGCGCGCGATTCGTTCGCGCTCACGATCAGCCGCATGGCGACGACGATGCGGCGGCTGCTGGCCGGGCGCCTGTTCGGCATGCTCTTCGAGGGCGTGGTCACTGCCTTCTTCCTGTGGCTGGCCGGCGTGCCGATGGCGCTGCTGCTCGGCATCATCACCGGCGTGCTCGCCTTCATCCCCAATATCGGCGCCTTCCTCTCCGGCGTGATGATGATCTCGGTGGGCTTCAGCGCCGGCACCGAGACCGGCATCTGGGCGATCATCATCTATTTCGGCGTGCAGAATTTCGACGGCTATGTCGTGATCCCGATGGTCGCCCGGCGCACGGTGGACATGCCGCCGGCGCTCACACTCTCATCGCAGATCCTCGCCAGCACGCTGTTCGGGGTGCTCGGCCTGGCGCTGGCCGATCCGATCGTGGCGATGATCAAGGTCGCGCTGGAGAGCGAGGCGGAGCGCGCCGCCCGCGCCGCCGACGAGGAGAGCCCGCGGCTCAAATGGCGGGTCCGGCTGCGACGGGGCTATGAGGAAGGGGCGCCGACGCCGCTCGAGCCGCCGGCGGGCGCGGCATGATCCTCTACGACTATTTCCGCTCCTCGGCCGCCTATCGCGTCCGCATCGCGCTGAACCTGAAGGGCGTGGCCTATGCGCGGCGCGATATCCTGCTGCTCGAGAACCAGCAGCGCTCGCCGGAGCATCTTGCCCGCAACCCCCAGGGCTTCGTCCCTGCGCTGGAGGCCGATGGCAAGGTGATCACCCAGAGCCTGGCGATCATCGAATGGCTCGACGCGCGCCATCCCGAGCCGCGGCTGATCCCCGCCGATCCCGATGCCCGCGCGGCGGCGATGGCCCGGGCGCTCGTCGTCGCGGCGGACACGCATCCGCTCAACAATCTGCGCGTGATGCGGCGCCTGAAGGAAATGGGCGTGGACGAGGAGGGGCGGAACGCCTGGACGCGCCACTGGATCGCCGAGGGCTTCGCCGCGCTGGAGGCGATGGCGGGGGGCGGGCCGTTCCTCGGCGGCGACGCGCCGGGAATCGCCGATCTCTGCCTGGTGCCCCAGATGTACAATGCCCGGCGCTTCGAGACGCCGCTGGACGCTTTCCCCCGCCTGGTCGCGATCGATGCCGCCGCCGCCGCGCTGCCCGCCTTCGCCGCCGCTCATCCCGACGCGGTGGCGCCCAAGTGAGGATCGCCGGGCTGGCGGCGGGCCTGCTGCTCGCCGCCCCCGCCCTGGCGCAGGAGCAGGAACGGGAACAGGAGCCCGACGCGATTATCGTCACCGGCCGCGGGCTCGCCGCGCCGCCGGGCGACGCCGCCTATGACGTGGTGACGATCGCGCGCGACCGCATCGCCGGCACCGCCAGTGGCCGGCTGGAGGATGCGCTGCGCGACGCCGCCGGGCTCGCCCAGTTCCGCCGCTCCGATTCGCGCTCGGCCCATCCGACCTCGCAGGGGATCACGCTGCGCGGCCTGGGCGGCAACGCCTCCAGCCGCGCGCTGCTGCTGCTCGACGGCGTGCCCCAGGCCGATCCGTTCGGCGGCTGGGTCGCCTTTCCCGCCTATCTCCCCATAAGGCTCGCCGGCGCGCGGATCGTGCGCGGCGGGGGCAGCGGCTATGCCGGGCCGGGCGCGCTGGCGGGCACGATCGAGCTGGAGAGCGGGAGCCCCGCACAGCTTGGCCGCCTTTCGCTGGACGCGCTCGGCGGCAGCCGCGACAGCCTCGATCTCGCGGGCGTGGGCGCGGTCGAGCTCGGGCACGGCTTCGCCACCCTTGCCGGCCAATATGCGCGCGGTGACGGCTTCACTCCGATCGTCGCGGCGGAGCGCGGACCGGTCGACCGGCCGGCGCCCTATGAACAGGCTGCCATCGCCCTGCGCGCCGTCACTGCCCTTGGCGCCGATACCGAGCTCCAGGCCAATCTCTCCGCCTTCTCCGATCATCGCGATCGCGGCGTCGATTTCACGCAAGTGAAGAGCGAAGGCGCCGATGCCAGCCTGCGCCTGGTCGGCCGCGGCACCTGGGGCTGGTCGGCGCTCGCCTGGTTCCAGACGCGCGGCTTCGCGTCGGGCTTTGCCAGCGTCAACGACGCGCGCACCGTCGCCGCGCCGACGCTCGACCAATATGCGGTGCCCGCCACCGGCCTTGGCGCGCGCCTGGAGATCGCCCCGCCCGTCGGCGGCGGCGTGACGCTGCGCCTGGGCGGCGACCTGCGCCGCGTCTCGGGGCGGACCGAGGAGCTGTTCACCTATGTCGCCGGGAGCCCGACCCGGCGCCGCGTCGCAGGAGGCGAGAGCCTGACCGTCGGCGGGTTCGCCGATGCCAGCTACGAACGCGGGCCGCTCACGCTCAGCCTGGGCGTGCGGCTCGATCATTGGGACATTGCGGACGGCTCGCTGCTGGAGACTTTGCTCGCGCCCGGTCCGGTGATCACGAGCAGCCGCTTCCCCGATCGCCGGGGCTGGGAAGCCACCGGCCGCGCGGGCGCCGCCTATCGGCTGGGCGGCGTGACGCTGCGCGCGGCCGCCTATCGGGGCTGGCGCCTGCCGACGCTCAACGAGCTCTATCGCCCCTTCCGGGCCGGGGCCGATGCCACCGCCGCCAATGCCGCGCTCGACCCGGAGCGGCTGACCGGGGCGGAGATCGGGATGGACTGGCGCCCCGTCGCCGCGCTGACTCTCCGCGCCACCGGCTATTGGAACCGCCTCGACGGCGCGATCGCGAACGTCACGCTGGCGCAGGGGCCGGGCAGCTTTCCCGGGGTCGGCTTCGTCTCGGCGGCGGGCTTCTATCGCCAGCGAGGGAACCTCGACGCGGTAACGGCCAGGGGTGTCGAGCTCGACGGGCGCTGGGCGGCGGGGCCGCTCAGCCTGGCCGCCTCCTATGCCTTCACCGATTCGCGCGTGTCGGCCTCGGGCGCGGCGGCGTCGCTCGACGGCCTGCGCCCGGCCCAGACCGCGCGGCACCAGGCGAGCGCGACGCTTGGCTGGGCGCGGGGCGATGCCGGGGCGTCGCTCACCGCCCGCTATGCCGGGCCGCAGTTCGAGGACGACCAGAACAGCCGCACGCTGAAGGGCGCCTTCACGCTCGACGCTGCCGCGGCGCTGCCGCTCGCGCATGGCTTCGCGCTCCAGGCGCGCGCGGAGAATCTCCTCGATGCCGAGGTGCAGGCCGGGATCAGCGGTCCGGGCGTGATCGAGCGGGCGCTGCCGCGTACCCTGTGGCTGGGCCTGCGGCTGAAGCTGCGCTGAGCCCGGTCATCGCCGGTGGCTATCCACCATCCGGTCGAACAGCGCGAGATAGTCGGCGATCGGATCGCCCGTGGCCGTCACCGGCGCGGGCCGCACCGCGTCCGGCGCCAGCCAGTGATCCAGGGCGGCGACCAATGCATCGCCATCCTCGCGGGCGATCACCGTGCCCAGTCCCGGCGCATGGACGATCTCGCGCACCGCGACGCTCGATTCGGTCGACACCACCGGCGTCCCCACCGAGAGCGCCTCGCGCAGCACGCCGGGCACGCCTTCATAGTCCGAGGTCAGCACCGCCACCGCCGCGCCCCTGAGCGCCGGCAGCGGATCGCCGGCATGGCCGGGCATGGTCACCCGGTCGCCCAGCCCGAGCGCCGCGATCTGCGCGTCGAGCGCGGCGCGCGCGGCGCCCTCGCCGAGCAGCAGCAGCTTCACCTGCGTGTCGGCGAGCCGGGGCAGGGCGTCGAGCAGCCGGTCCCAGCGCTTCTGCGGTTCCAGCCGCCCGACGCCGATCAGGTAGCGGCCCAGGGGCAGCGCCACCGGCGCGGCGCCGGCGATCGGCCGGGCGGGCGGATTGGCGATCACCCCCACGCGCTCCGGCGGCATGCCCATCTCCGCCATCGTCTCGGTCGCCATTGCCGGAGTCATCGCCACGACATGATCGAGGAAGCGCGGATGGAGCCGCAGCCAGCGCCGATAGCGCCAGGCGGCACCGCGCGAGAGTTCGGGGCGCACCAGCGCATTGGAGACCTTGCCCACGATCGGCGGCGCGGCGCGGCCCAGCCGCAGCCGGGCGAGCGCGGTGACGCCGGTATAGCGGTTGCCGGGGCAGAACAGCAGGTCCGGCCGAGCGCGTCTTATCTCGTCGGCCAGCCGGAACAGCGCCTGGTGCCGCCCGTCGCCCAGCTCGATCACTTCGATCCCGTCGGGTATCTCCGCGGCCAGCGGCCCTTCGCGGCTGCCCAGCACCAGGGTCACCCGGCGCCCCGCCGCCTGCCATCCCGCGGCCATGCGCAGCATCGCCCGCTCCACCCCGCCGCCCTGCAATTGCTGGGCGTAGGTGAGGATGTGCTGAGCGGTTTCGGAATGGGTGCGGTGCAACATAGGGTCTTGCGGATTGCCACTCTTAAGCCCAAATCGCCCCCGCAATAAACCGCAATCTGCTGCCACCAGCCATTTTCGTGTTGGCGTATACTGGGGGGCTGTACGCCGCATGGTGCGGATAAAGTGCTGGAAATGCCCGTTTTTGGGCGGCGGAATGTGAATCGGTGAACGAACCAGGTCTGGAGGCTTCGGTGAACACGAGCGTTGTCGAGGCCGTCCCCCTCCCGGGCGCGCCCGACCTTGCGGGTCTCGAACCCGTCGAAAAGATCAAGCGCCGCTGGCCGGCGTTTCTGGGCGGGGCGCTGACGCTGCTCATGATCGTGGCGCTGGGCCGCGAGCTGTTCGGATCGGGGCTGCAGGGCCTCTATCGCAGCCTGCCGGCCAACCCGCTCTTCTACCTGGTCTTCGCGCTCTATTATGTCGGGCCGCCGACCTTCGACTATGTGATCTTCCGGCGGCTGTGGCAGATTCCGCTCGCCGGGCTGGCCGCGCTCCACAAGAAGCGCATCTCGAACGAAGTGCTGTTCGGCTATTCGGGCGAGGCCTATTTCTATGCCTGGGCGCGCCAGCGCACCCAGATGGTCGCGGCGCCCTTCGGTGCGGTGAAGGACGTGATGATCCTGTCGGCGATCGCCGGCAACGCGATCACGCTGCTCATGATGATCCTCGGCCTGCCGCTCTATCTGGGCCTGGTGCCGCCGCAGTGGAAGGGCGCGGTGCTCGGCTCGGTGGTGGTGCTGGTGCTGATGTCGGTGCCGTTCGTGCTCTTCTCCAAGCGGGTGTTCTCGCTGCCCCGCCGCGAGCTGTGGTGGGTGTTCCTGGTGCATTGCGCGCGCATCGTCACCGGCTCGCTGCTCGTCGCGATCGCCTGGCACCTGGCGATGCCGAACGTCTCGATCGGCGTGTGGCTGATGATGGCGGCCGGCCGCCTGCTCGTCTGGCGCCTGCCGCTGGTGCCGAGCAAGGAGGCCGCCTTCGCCGCGATCACCGGGGTGGTGATCGGCCAGGGCTCGGCCATGTCCGAGCTGATGGCGCTGATCGCCGGCCTCACCCTTCTCGTCCATGTCACCTTGATCGGGGGCTTCAGCGTGCAGGCCCTGCTCACGAGGAACAAGCAGTCATGATCCGTTCCCTGATCGCCCCGACGACCATCGGCGCCGCGGGTGCGCTCGCCCTTGCGGCGGCGCCGGCCTGCGCCGCGGCCGCACAGCCGGATCCGGTCGACGGCAGTTGCGCCACGCGCGCCGGCGTGCCGCTCTATGTGAACGTCACCGGCCTCAAGGATCGCACCGGGCGGCTGAAGCTCGAGATCTATCCGCCGAACGAGGAGGATTTCCTGCGCGACGACACGTCGCTGAAGCGGGAGAACAAGCCGTTCCGCCGCATCTGGGCGCAGACGCCGGCCTCGGGCCCCGTCCGGCTGTGCATCCGCGCGCCGGGGCCGGGCACCTGGGCGGTGCTGTTCACGCACGATCGCGACGGCAAGAACAAGTTCAACTTCTGGGAGGACGGCGCCGGCTTCCCGAGCAACCAGAAGCTCGGCCGCAGTCGGCCCAAGGTGCGCCAGGCGCTGGTCAATGTCGGGCCCGGTGGTGGACAGATCACGATCAAGGCCCAATATCTCCGGGGCCTGGGCGGCTTCGCGCCGCTCGACGACTGAGGGGCAGGGACGATGCGCATCGTCGACGTCAACGAGTTCTACTCGCCGACCGGTGGCGGCGTGCGCACCTATCTCGACCGCAAGATGGGGATCATGGCCGATATGGGCCATGAGCTGACCGTCATCGCGCCGGCGCTCGAATCGAGCGTCGAGGAGCGGCCCGGCGGCGGCCGCATCTTCTGGGTCAAGGCGCCGCCGCTGATCCTCGATCGCAACTACGGGATCTTTGTGCACGACGAGCCGGTGTGGAAGCTGCTCGACATGCTGCAGCCCGACATCGTCGAGACCAGCTCGCCCTGGCTCCCGGCCTGGACGGTGGCGCGCTGGCAGGGCGACGCGGTGAAGGTGTTCTTCGCGCATGGCGACAATATCGGCGCCTATCCCCAGCGCTGGCTCGACAGCGTGGCGACGCCGATCCAGGTCGAGCGGGCCTTTGCCTGGTACACGCGGTACATGAGCCGCTTCCTCGAGCATTACGACGCGTTCGTCACCAACGGCCCGGCGCTGGCCAAGCGGTTCCGCCGGCGCGGCATGCATGTCCATGCCTCGATGCCGCTGGGGATCGAGCGGCAATGGTTCTCGCCCGACCTGCGCGACGAGAAATTGCGCGTGGCGCTGCTCGCCCAGCTCGGCCTGCCGCCGGAGGGGCATCTGCTGCTCGGCCTGGGCCGGCACCACAAGGAGAAGCGCTGGCCGCTGGTGATCGATGCGGTCGAGGCCGCGGCGAACGACCTGCCCGTCGGCCTGATGCTGATCGGCGACGGCCCGCAGCGCCGCCAGCTCGAGGCCCGGATCGCCGGCAGCCCCCACATCAAGATCTTCCGCCCGGTCTATGACCGGGTGCGCTTCTCGCGGATCATGGCGAGTTGCGACGCGCTGATCCACGGATCCGACGCCGAGCCCTTCGGCCTGGTTGCTTCCGAGGCGCTGGCCTCGGGCCTGCCGCTGATCGGGCCCGACGAGGGCGGCTTCGCCGAGCTCGCTGATCCGCTCTTCGCCGAAACCTATCGCGCGCGCGACGCCTATTCCGCGGCGGGTGCGATCCGCCGCATGTTCGGCCGCGAGCAGGCCATTCTGCGCAACGCCGCCCGGGTCGCCGCCGGCAAGGTCCGCAGCGACGCGGACCATGCCGCCGAGCTGATGGCCTATTACGAAGGCCTGCTCGAGGCGAGGCGCGGCGGCGCCGGCGTGCGTGCCGCCGGCAGCGCATAGACCGAGATGCTGAGGTCGCCGAGCGGCCAGCGGCCGCGCAGGCGATAGCCCAGCGCCTCCATCCGCTGCACCGCCAGCTGGTGCGATGCCATGCGCTCGCCGAAATAGACCGGGCGCATCACCACGATCTCCGGCCGTTCGGTGGTGAAGATGCGGTCGATCTCCTGGAGCTGGTCCACGCCCAGCGCGCCATTCTCCCGCTCGCGCGAAAGATGGCTGGGGAAGACCCAGGGCGACACGGTGCAGCGGCCGGTATAGCCGTAGAGGATCGGATTGCCCGAATAGACGTACATGCAGCCCGGGCCGCGTCCGATGCCGTCGGCCAGCGCCTGGAGCTGTGCGGCATTGCCGCGGTGCAATTTCACGCTGACCAGCCTCGCTTCGCCGCCGAGGGCCGCCACGAGCAGCAGCAGCGGCGCCACCCATTTGCGGCCGGTCTCGGTGCCGCCCAGATAGCCGGCGCAGCACAGGCTCGCGGGTAGCAGGACGGGCAGCGCATAGTGATTGAACCAGGTGCCGAACACGAGCAGCCCGATCACCGCGGCGATGAGCCAGCCGAAGAGCAATGCCCGTACCGGATGCTCGCGGCGCTCGCCCACCGGCACATGGCGCGAGAGCCCGGAGACGATCAGCAGCGGCGCCAGCATCAGCGCCACTTCCAGGAAGTTGCGGATCAGCACCATCGGCGGATCGCTCTGCCGCGCCAGGATCGAGCCGAAATTGGCATAGAACCACGGGTCGCCATGGCCGAGCAGGATGAACACCGCCCAGGCGGTGAGGGTGGGCAGCCAGACCGCCGCCGCCCAGAGCGCGCCGCGCCGCAGCACGTGCGCCGTGCTGGTGCCCAGGCGCATCTCGTTCCACATCAGCCACAGGCCGATGAAGATCGCCTCGAACACCACCGAATATTTGATCTGCATGGCCAGGCCGAGGATCAGCATCGCCGCGGTGGCGCGGTGGATGCGCCGGCGGTCGTCGCTCGCATCGTCGGGGCGCGGCACGATCAGCAGCACCGCCCAGGCCGTCAGCAGATTGTAGAAGACCGGCGCCTGCCCGCCCTGGCCGTCGGCGAAATTGAGCATGAACAGATAGAGGAGCGCTGCGGGCAGGCCGCCACGGCTCCAGCCGGCCTTGTCGGCGAGCCGCCAGATCAGCAGCGCGGTGCCCACCACGGCGGCGAGCGCCATCATCTGATAGATCCAGATCCCCCCCGGCATGCCGAAGGCGGCCGGCAGCAGATAGACCAGGAACAGCCCCACCGGCTTGCGGTCCCAGACGTCGACAAAGGGAACGGCACCGTGCAGCATCTGCTGTGCGGTGACGAGGTAGAATTCCTCGTCTATATGGACGACGGGATTGCCGAAGGTGATCGCGCGCACCGCCACGGCGGCGAGCAGCAGGATCGACCAGCGCGGCAAGGCGGCGATCGTGACGGCCAGATCGGATAGGCGAGCAGTCCGGCTCCCCAGCACTTCGGACTTGCTTGCCATCAGGAGCGCGGCGCCCCGGGCGGAAGGAGATGCAGCATGATTGTCGAAAGGACCTTCCCGGTGAATTCTGACCCGTGCTTAGCGCCGCGCGCGCGCGCTGTCACGAACTCGCCACGAGAGCGCGGCAAGGCTTGCGATGAAATAGTCCGGGAACGCTACAAATGACGCTTCGCACCGATCGCCGCTCGCTTCTCCTCACCGGCACGCTGGGCCTTGGCGCGCTGGCCATTCCGGGCTTCTCGCTGGCCCAGGCGCTGGCCACCGGCTTCACCCATTCGGTCGCCAGCGGCGAGCCCGGGCAGGACGCGATGCTGCTCTGGACCCGCTATGTTCCCGCCGATGGCGGCGCGGTGAAGCTCCGCGCCGAAGTCGCGAAGACCGCGGATTTCGCGAAGATCGTCTCGGGCGGCGAGCAGATCACCGGCCCCTGGCGCGACCACACCGCCAAGATCACCGTCGAGGGGCTCGAACCCGGCACCAGCTATTTCTATCGCTTCGTCGGCCCCGATGGCAGCTTCTCGCCGGTGGGCCGGACGAAGACTCTGCCGGCGGGCAATGTCGGCCGCTTCGGCATCGGCGTCTTTTCCTGCGCGAACATGCCGTTCGGCTTCTTCAATGCCTATGGCCATGCCGCGGCCCGCGCCGATATCGACCTGTGGGTGCATCTCGGCGACTATCTCTACGAGTATAAGCGGGGCGGCTATGCGCCGGCCGGCGGCGCGGTGGCGGATCGCTGGCCCGAGCCGGCGACCGAGATGGTCCATCTCGCCGATTATCGCCTGCGTTATGCCAGCTATCGCAGCGATCCCGATCTGCAGGAGCTGCACCGGGTCAAGCCGATGCTGATCCAGATGGACGATCACGAATCGACCAACAACAGCTGGGAAGGCGGCGCGCAGAACCATCAGCCGGACGAAGGCGACTGGAGCGTCCGCAAGGCAGCGGCGCTGCAGGCGTTCAAGGAATGGCTGCCGGTCTCGGAAACGCCCTGGGGCAGCTACGACATCGGCGGCCTGGCCACGCTGTTCCGCACCGAGAGCCGCCTGCTGGCGCGCAGCGACGAGCCCGATCTCGCTCCGCTGTTCCGCTCCGCCGATGCGCAGAAGGCGCTGATCGCTTTTCGCGACGGCGAGTTGCAGGACCCGGCACGTACCATGCTCGGCACCGAGCAGGAGGTGTGGCTCGGCCATGCGATGCGCAAGTCGGTGCGCGCCGGCCAGAAGTGGCAGCTGGTCGGGTTCGGCACGATCATGGGCAAGCAGCGCATGCCGGAGCAGGCGCTCGACTGGATCAAGCCGGATGCCCCGGCCCGCACCCGCGCCTATGTCCAGTCGGGCGTGATCGCCAGCAAGCTCGGCGTACCGTCGGATCTCGACAATTGGGGCGGCTTCCCGGCGGCGCGCGCGCGCTTCCTCAAGTCCGCCCAGGCGGCGGGCGCGAACCTCGTCGTGCTGTGCGGCGACAGCCACAATGCCTGGGCGTTCGACCTGGGGCAGGACGGCAAGCCCGCCGGCGTGGAGTTCGCCGGCCACAGCGTCACCTCGCCGGGCTATGAGAACAGCACCACCACCGATCCGAAGATCATCGCCGCCGGCTTGGTCGCCGCCAATCCCGAGCTGAAATGGTGCGATACCAGCCGCCGCGGCTATATGGCGCTTACGCTCACGCCGGAAAAGGCGAGCAACGACTGGGTGTTCATGGACACGGTCACCCAGCGCACCACCAAGGCCAGCGTGGGGCACACCGCCGTGGTGACGCGCGGCCGCAACGTGATGGCATAGGCTGGGAACGCATCTTTTCCTGTCCTTACTCCTGTTTTCCACCGTCATCCCGGCCTTGTGCCGGGATCCCGCTTCTTCTTCCGTGAGCGAGGCAGCGGGAACCCGGCGCAAGGCCGAGGTGATGAAGGAAGAATAGGAATCCTCAACCTAAAGCACCAACGCCAAGGCCAGGATCGCCGCCCCGCCCAGCAGCGCGGCGGCGATCCAGCTGGCACCGCTCCGGATCGCGGCGGCGGTCGCCGCGTCGTTCGGCGGCTCGGCCTCGATCCGCCGGATCGCGGCGCGCAGCAGCCGCGGTGCATCGTCGCCGAGCCCCGCCAGCGTCCAGGCGAGCATGCCGCCGCTCGCCGCCAGCCGCCCCGGCGCGAAGCGCTCCACCACCAGCCGCGCCGCCGCCCGCCGGATCGCGTCGGACAGGTCGAAGCCCGGCGCGATGCGCGCGAGTACGCCGTCCATCGTCACAAAGGCCTTGAACACCAGCAGCAGGTCCGGCGGCATCACCAGCCCTTCTTCGCGCAGCAGCCGCAGGAAATCGGGCACCATCTCCGCCATGACGATGCGCCCCCCGCCATGCCGCTGGACGATCTGCTCGGCGGCGCGGTCGATGCGGCCACGCGGCACGCCATGCCCTTCGGACCAGAGCGCCAGCGTCTCCGCGAGCGCGCGCGGATTGCCCCAGGCGAGCGACAGCACGAAGCTCAGAAACTCCTCGCGCCGCCCCGGCCCGATATGGCCGATCGAGCCCAGGTCGAGCAGCGCCAGCCGGTTGCCAGGCAGGCAGAGCAGGTTGCCGGGGTGGGGATCGCCGTGGAAGCGGCCATGGACCAGCACCATCTCGATGACGAGATCGGCGCCCAGCGCGGCGATCGCCGCGGGATCGATCCCGCGCGCCGCCAGTGCTTCGGCGGAGAGCGGCTTCACGCCCTCGACATAGTCCATCACCAGCAGCGTCTCGCTGGTCCATTGCCAGTGGATGCCGGGCACGAGCACGCGGGGCTGGCCCGCCAGATCCTCGCGGATCCGATCGGCGTTGCGGCCTTCCTGGGTGAAGTCCAGCTCCTCGAGCATTGCCTGGCGCAGCTGCCGCGCCAGCGCCACCGGCTCGAAGCGCCGCGCCTCGGCGCTGCCCCGCTCGACCAGCGCGGCCAGCTCGGCGATCAGCCGCATGTCGGCCTCCATCGCGCGGCGTATGCCGGGGCGGCGGATCTTGAGCACCACGTCGCGCCCGTCCTGCAACCGGGCGCGATGGACCTGCGCCATCGACGCGGCGGCGAGCGGCACCGGATCGAAGCACGCAAAGGCGGCCTCGGGCGGCTCGCCCAGCGCTTCCTCCACGGCCGCGCGGATCGCCTCGAAGTCCAGGGTCGGCGCGTCGCTGTGCAGCAGCTCGAGCTCGGCGATCCATTCGGGGGGCAGCAGGTCGCCGCGCGTCGCGAGGATCTGGCCGATCTTGACGAAGCTGGGGCCGAGCGCCTCCAGCGCCAGCCGGGTGCGGCGGGGGAGCGGGAGCGCGCCCGCCTCCGCTTCCGCCCCCTCGTCCGCGAAGCCCAGCCGGGCGAGCAGCACGCCCAGGCCGAAGCGCGCGGCCACGGCCGCGATCTCGCCCACCCGGTCGCGGTCGCGGGCAGTGGTGGCAATCAGCTTGATCATCCGGCGCCAACGCCGGTCCGGCGCGAACGCTCCCGCGTCAGCCGGCGCGGCGCTCCAGCGCGAGCAGATATTCCTTGGCGTCCAGCCCGCCCGCAAAGCCGGTGAGCTTGCCCGTCGATCCGATCACCCGGTGGCACGGGGCAACGATCGAGATCGGGTTGCGTCCATTGGCGGCGCCGACCGCGCGCGACGCCTTGGGGCGGCCCAGCTTCGCGGCGATCTCGCCATAGGAGCGAGTCTCGCCAAAGGGGATGGCGAGCAGTTCGGCCCACACGCTCTTCTGGAATTCGGTCCCGCGGAAATCCAGCGGCAGGTCGAAGCGGGTGCGGGTGCCGGCGAAATATTCGCGCAGCTGGGTCTCGGCCGCGATCAGCACCGGATGCCCGGCATCGCTGGTCGCTTCGCCCAGCTTCACGCGGTCGGGTGAGTCGTTCTCCCAGAGGATCGCGACAAGGCCCTTGGCGCTGGCGACGAGCGTGAGCGCGCCGACGGGCGAGGGGATGGTCTTGGTCGACAAGGTCATGCTGTGTCTCCTTACCCTGCCGATATGGACGGCGACTCCCGGAATCGCTTCCCGGTGCCTGCGTTCAAAGCAAATCCGCTATCTCCGCGACCCCGGACCTGATCCGGGGCGGGATGATGCTAGTCCAGCGACTTGCTCGCCTGCTCGAACATGTCCTTGCTCAGCCCTGGCGTGGCGACGATCCGCTCCAGCTCGGCGCGCATCCTGGCCGCGCGCGCCGCGTCGAAGCGCTTCCAGCGACCGAGCGGCGGCACCAGCCTGGCCGCAGTCTGCGGATTGAGCCGGTCGAGCGCGATCAGCTGGTCGGCGACGAAGCGATAGCCGCGGCCCGTGGGATCGTGGAACGCGCGCTGGTTGACGCTGAACGCGCCGATCAGCGCCCGCGCCCGGTTCGGGTTGGCGAGCGTGAAGTCCTTGTGCGCCGCCAGCGCCTCGACCGCCTGGGCGGTATCGTCGCGCGACGAGAGCGCCTGGGTCTGGAACCATTTGTCGAGCACCAGCGCATTGCCCTGGTAGCGCTGGTAGAAGGCCGCCAGCGCGGCCTCGCGCCGGTCCGAGCCGCCATTGACCAAAGTGGTCAGCGCGCCCTGGCGATCGGTCATGTTGTCCGCCGCCTCGAACTGGCCGAAGGCGAGCGCGGCGGCATCGTCCGCGCCGCTCGCCGCGACATAGCCGAGCGCCACCGTCTTCAGCCGCCGCGCGCCCTTGGCGGCCGGCGAATATTCGAAGCGATTGGCCTGCGCCCCGTCATAGGCGGCGCGCCATTCGCCCTCCAGCGCCTTGCCCAGGTCCGCGCGGAGCGCCTCGCGCGCCGCGAAGATCGCATCGGGATCGACCACGCCCATCTGGTCGCCGATGAAGCTGTCCGACGGCAGCAGCACCGCTTCGGCGACGAAGGCCTTGTCGAGCGCGGAATCGAGCAGGGTGTTCCGCACCGCCTCGATCACCGCGCCATGCTCGCCCCTGCCGCTGGTCACGGCGGCGACCAGCGTGTCGAGCATCAGCTGCTGCATCGCCTCGTAGCGGGCGAAAGGATCGTCGTCATGCGCCGAGAGGAAGGCGAGGTCCTTGGCGGTGCGGTTGGTCTCGACGATCACCGGGGCGGAGAAGCCGCGGTTGATCGAGAGCACCGGTGCTTCGGACAGATTCTCGAACAGGATCTCCTGCGCCGCGTCCTTGAGCAGGATCAGCTGCTCGTCGCACATCGGCCGCCCGGTGATCCCGCCGAACAGCTTGAGCCTGAGCGGCAGCACCATCGGCTCCTTGGCCGGCTGGCCCGGCGTCGGCGGCACGGCCTGGGCGAGCTTGAGGCGAGCGCGGCCGCCCTCCTGGCTCAGCGTTGCGGAGACGCGCGGCGTACCCGCCTGGCTGTACCAGCGGCGGAACTGGGTCAGATCCACCCCGCCGGCTTCCTCCATGCAGCGGACGAAATCCTCGCAGGTGGCGGCGGTGCCGTCGAACCGGTCGAAATACAGGTCGGTCGCGGCGCGGAACTTCTCGCGCCCCAGGATGGTCGACATCATCCGGATCACTTCGGCGCCCTTGTTGTAGATGGTCGCCGTGTAGAAGTTGGAGATCTCGATATATTCGTCCGGGCGCACCGGATGGGCGAGCGGGCCGGCATCCTCGGGGAATTGCGACGCGCGCAGCCCGCGCACATCCTCGATCCGCTTGACCGCCTTGCTGCCCTGGTCGCCGGAGAAGCTCTGGTCGCGGAAGACGGTGAAGCCTTCCTTCAGGCTGAGCTGGAACCAGTCGCGGCACGTGACGCGGTTGCCCGACCAGTTGTGGAAATATTCGTGCGCCACCACCGCGGCGATGGCGTCGTAATCATAGTCGGTGGCGGTGTCGGGATCGGCGAGGATGTAGCGGCTGTTGAAGACGTTCAGCCCCTTGTTCTCCATCGCGCCGAAATTGAAGTCGTCCACCGCGACGATGTTGAACACGTCGAGGTCGTACTCGCGGCCATAGACGCTTTCGTCCCAGGCCATCGACAGCTTGAGCGCGTGCAGCGCGTGATCGGTCTTGGGCAAATCGCCTTCGCGCACCCAGATGCCGAGATCGACCGTCCGCCCGGTCATGGTGGTGAAGGTGCCGCGATTGGCGACCAGGTCGCCGGCGACCAGCGCGAACAGATAGCTCGGCTTGGGGAAGGGATCGTGCCATTCGGCCCAGTGGCGCCCATCGCCCGCATCGCCCTGCGCGATCGGATCGCCGTTCGCCAGCAGCACCGGGAAGCGCGCCTGGTCGGCGGTCATCCGCACCTTGTACCTGGAGAGCACGTCCGGCCGGTCGGGGAAGAAGGTGATGCGGCGAAAGCCCTCGGCCTCGCACTGGGTGCAGAGCATGCCCGACGAGGCATAAAGGCCCTGCAGCTGGGTATTGCGCTCGGGCGCGATCGTCACGACCGTCTCGATCTCGTGCGCGTCGCCGGTGAGCGGGATGACCAGGTCCGCGCCGTCCATGCGCCAGCCCTGCGCCTCGGCGCCGTCGACCTTCACCGACTCTGCCGCGAGCCCGTCGCCGTTCAGCACCAGCGGCCGGTCGTGCGTGCCGCCGCGCGCCACCTTCAGCGTGGCGCGGACCCGGGTCGCCACCGGATCGAGATCGAAGTCGAGCGCGATCTCGGGAACCGTCCAGTCGGGCGCGCGATAGTCCTCGCGGCGAGTGACGTGCGGAGTCTGCGGGGCGTTGGAAGCGTCTGCCATGGTGCCTCGGATATAGGGGCAAGCACGGCGCTCGCCACCTTGAAAATCTGCCGGCTTGCGCCTGCGCCAAGCCGTGCTACCGAAGCGATATACCGAGTTGCCGCCGAGAGGTTCCCCCACATGATCCGCACCACCACGCCCTTGGCCCTTGCGCTGATGCTGGCGCTGCCCGCTTATGCCCAGAACGCGCCTGCTCCGGCGCCCAGCGCCGCCGAGCGCAATGCAATCGTCAATGCCGAGCTGCCCGCCGACCAGGCGGCGCTCAAGAGCCATGTCATGTTCCTGGCCTCGGACGCGCTGAAGGGCCGCGAGGCCGGCAGCCCCGAGTTCGACATCGCCGCCCATTATGTCGCGTCGCAATTCTACGCGGCCGGGCTCAAGCCCGCGGGCGACGAGGGCGGCTATCTGCAGAAGGTGCCGCTGGTCAGCGCCAAGCTGGACGGCCCCGGCACGATGACGGTGACGGGCAAGGGCGGCACGCCGGTCGCGCTCGAATTCGGCAAGGATTTCGTCTCCTCGGCCAATCCCGAGACGCCCAGTTACGGCGTCACCGCGCCGGTGGTGTTCGTCGGCTATGGCATCGTCGGCCAGGGCCGCGACGACTATAAGGGCGTCAATGTGAAGGGCCGGATCGTCGCCTATTTCGGCGGCGCGCCCGAGAGCTTCCCGGGCGAGGTCGCCGCGCATTTCTCCAATCCCGCCGCCAAGGCCGAGATCGCGGCGAAGCACGGCGCGATCGCCACGATCACGCTCGAATCGCCGCACACCGTCAAGGCGCGGCCCTTCAGCTACTACGTCAACGCCGCGTCGCGGCCGCGCTTCACCTGGGGCAATCCCGACGGCACCGGCCATATCGCCGCGCCGGGCACGCCCTCGGCCGGCATCGTCAGCCTGGCCGGTGCCGAGAAGCTGTTCGCCGGGGCCAGGCAGAAATGGGCCGATATCGCCAAGGCGGCCGCCGCACCCGACGCGGCGTTCAAGGCAGAGGCGCTGCCGGTGACTGTCACCGTCGCCGCCAAGACCGCGCTCACGCCGGTGAAAAGCTACAACGTCGCCGGCATGCTGCCGGGCAGCGATCCGGCGCTGTCGAAGGAAGTCGTGGTCCTTTCCGCGCATCTCGACCATATCGGGGTCGGCCGGCCCGACAAGACCGGCGATACGATCAACAACGGCGCGCTGGACGATGCCGTCGGCATCGCCTCGCTGATCGAGGAGGCCAAGCGCTTCAAGACGGCGGGCACGAAGCCGCGCCGCTCGATCCTGTTCCTGGCGGTCACCGCCGAGGAGAAGGGCCTGGTCGGCTCGGACTATTTCGCCAACAATCCCACCGTGCCGCTGTCGAGCATCGTCGCCGACGTCAATCTCGACATGCCGATCATCACCTACAAGTTCCAGGACATCGTGGTGTACGGCGCCGGCCATTCCACGCTGGGCCCGATCGTCGAGCGGGCGGGCAAGGCCATCGGCGTGCCGCTGTCCGACGATCCGCTGCCCGGCGAGAATATCTTCGTGCGCTCGGATCACTATAACTTCGTCCGCAAGGGCGTGCCCTCGGTCTTCCTCTGGCCGGGCGCGGGCGGCCCGGGCCGCGCCGCGATCGACGATTTCATGAAGAACCATTATCACCAGCCCTCGGACGAGATCGGCCAGCTGCCGGCGATCGACTGGGAATCGGGCGTGCGCTTCGTCGACGTGAACTATCGCATCGCCCGCGAGATCGCCGATGGCGAGCAGCGGCCGATGTGGAACAAGGGCGATTTCTTCGGCCTCACCTATAATGGCGCGGGGGCCAAGTGAGCATGCAGCGCGCATTCCTCCTGGCCGCGACCCTGCTCGCGGCGGCGCCCGCCTTCGCCCAGGATCTCGGCAAGGACGCGGCGGCGCTGAAGGCGCATGTCCAGTTCCTCGCCTCCGATGCGATGAAGGGCCGCGACACCGGCTCGCCCGAGCTGGCCATCGCCGAGCAATATGTCGCGGCACAGATGCTCGCGGCGGGGCTCAAGCCCGCGGGCGCGGGCGGCGGCTGGCTCCAGCCGGTGCCGCTGCTGGCCTATAGATCGGCCGATCACGGCACGCTGTCGCTCAACCGCGGCGGCGTCGAGACGGCGCTGGTCTGGGGCAAGGACTATGTCGCCCGCGCGGTGCCGTCGAACCCCAAGGTCGCGGTGTCGGGGCCGGTGGTCTTTGTCGGCTATGGCAGCGAGGCCGAGTATAAGGGCCTCAAGACCAAGGGCGCGATCGTCGCGGTGCTGCGCGATTCGCCGCACGACCTGCCCAGCGACATTCGCGCACATTCCGGCCAGCCCGAGCAGCAGGCGGCGGTGGCCGCCCGCCACGGCGCCGTCGGCGTCATCCTGATCGAGGGCAATGCCCGCCACGCGATCTTTCCGTTCGCCACCAGCGTCGGCTTCGCGCAGAGCGAGGCGATGACCTGGCAAGGGTCGGATGCCGGCGCCGGCGCGCCGCCCTTCGCCTATCTCGGCATGGACGGCGCGGCCAGGCTCTTCGCCGGCTCGAAGATCCAGTGGGAGGCCGTGCTCGCCGCCGACAAGGCAGACAGGAAGCTGCCGACCGGCGCGCTGGACGTAACCGCCACCGGCACCGCCAACACCGCGATCCGCACGCTCACCAGCAACAATGTCGCCGGGGTGCTGCCGGGTACCGACAAGGCGGCCGAATATGTGGTGATCTCCGCCCATCTCGATCATGTCGGCGTCGGCCGGCCCGATGCGAAGGGGGACACCATTTATAACGGCGCCATGGACAATGCCGTCGGCACCGCCGCGATGCTCGAAGTGGCCAGGCGCTTCCAGGCATCGGGCAAGGCGCCCCGGCGCTCGATCCTGTTCGTCGCGGTGACGGCGGAGGAGAAGGGCCTGGTCGGCTCGGAATATTTCGCCGCCAACCCCACCGTGCCCAAGGGCGCGATCGTCGCCGACGTCAATCTCGACATGCCGATCCTGACCTATGACTTTGTCGATCTGGTCGCCTATGGCGCGGATCGCAGCACCCTGGGCAAGCTGGTCGAGGCGGCCGCCGCGGCCGAGGGCGTCAAGCTCGTCCCCGATCCCACGCCCGAGGAAGCCTCGTTCGTCCGCTCGGATCACTACAGCTTCGTCAAGGCGGGCATCCCGGCGGTGTCGCTCGATCTCGGGCCGGGCGGCCCGGGCGCGGCGGCGACCAAGGAGTTCCTCGACAAGCATTATCACCAGCCTTCGGACGAAGTGGGGCTGATCGACTGGAAGCAGGGGCTGCGCTTCGTCGGCCTCAACTATGCGATCGCCCGCGCCATCGCCGATGCCGATCAGAAGCCGGTGTGGAACAAGGGCGATTTCTTCGGCACGCTCTACAAGGGGCCGCTGGCCCAGGGGTCTTCGGAAAAATGACCTTCCACCGCTTCCTCGTGGCGGTGGCGGCGCTGTTCGCCGCGCCGCTCGCCCAGGCGCAGACCGCGCCGCAGGCCGCGGCCTCGCTTCCGCCCGACCAGGCGGCGCTGAAGGCGCATGTCCAGTTCCTCGCCGCCGATGTTCTGCGCGGGCGCGAGGCGGGAACGCGCGACTATGACGTGGCGGCCGAATATGTGGCGGCGCAGATGCTCGCGATCGGCCTGGTGCCCGGTGCGGGGGGAAGCTGGTTCCAGCCGTTCAAGCTGGTCTCGTACAAGCCGGCCGAAAAGGCGAAGTGGAGCCTGGTGCGCGGCGCGATGGAGATCCCGCTCCAGTTCGGCATCGACTATGTCAACACGCCCGCACCGGCGACGCCCGATTTCAAGGCCGAAGGCGGCATCGTCTTCGCGGGCTATGGCATCGTCTATCCCGAGGGCCGGCGCGACGATTACAAGGGGCTCGACGTGAAGGGAAAGATCGTCGCGATCCTTCCCGGCGTACCCCAGGGGCTGCCCAACGAAGTCGAGGCGCATTTCGGCGACGACGAGCAGAAGGCGGCGATCGCGCAGCAAAAGGGCGCGGTGGCGGTGATCGTGCTCGAATCGCTCGCCCAGCGCGAGCAGATCCCGTTCGAGGCGATCGTCCCCTATTATGATTATGGGCGCACCACCTGGGCCCGCCCCGACGGCACTGCCTTCGCGCTCGCGGCGGGCGCCCCGCCGGTCGGCTATGTCGGCCCGGCCGGCGCGGAGAAGCTGTTCCAGGGCGCGAGGATCCGCTGGGCGGACGTGCTCGCCGCGCAGCGCCGGGGCTCGAGGGTTCCCACCGGGGCGCTCGTCGGCACGCTCCGGGTCGCGAGCAAGACCAAGCTGGTGACGCAGGCGACGCGCAACGTGGTCGGGCTGATCCCGGGCAGCGATCCGGCGCTCAAGGCGGAATATGTCGTCCTCTCCGCCCATCTCGATCATGTCGGCGTGGGGGATGCGGTCAATGGCGACCGCATCTACAATGGCGCCATGGACAATGCGATCGGCGTCTCGACCATGCTCGAGGTGGCGCGCAAGTTCGTCGCCTCGGTCGAGAAGCCCCGGCGCTCGATGCTGTTCGTGGCATTGTCAGGGGAGGAGAAGGGCCTGCTCGGCTCGGACTATCTCGTCCATTATCCGCCGGTCCCGAAGGCGGGGCTGGTCGCCGACGTCAACATGGACATGCCGATCCTGACCTATCCGCTGGTCGATGTCGTCGCGCTGGGGGGCGAGCGCTCCAGCCTCGGCCCGGCGATCGCCGCGGCGGCCGCGACCGAGGGGCTGGCCGTCGTCCCCGATCCGAACCCGGAAGAGATGTTCTTCGTCCGCTCGGATCACTACAGCTTCGTCAAGTCGGGCATTCCGGCGGTCTCGATCGACACCGGCCCGGGCGGGCAGGGCGCGGAGGCGCAGAAGAAGTTCCTCGCGGAGAATTATCACAAGCCCTCGGACCAGATCGACCTGCCGTTCGACTGGAATTCGGCCGCCAAATATATGCGCCTGAACTATGCCGTCGCCCGCGCGCTCTCCGACGCGCCTGCGCGGCCGCGCTGGAACAAGGGCGATTTCTTCGGGGTCCAGTTCGGCGGATATGGGGCGCAGTGATCCTTGCTCCCCTCCCTGGAAGGGAGGGGCTGGGGGTGGGTGGATGCATGCGATGCGGTGGCCGCGACATGCGCATTTTCAGTATCGCCCGGACGCGACCCACCCCTCGATCCCCTCCCTTGCAGGGAGGGGAAGCTAGATGCGTCTCCTGATCTTCGGCCCCGGCTATACCGCCACCCGCCTGATCGCCCGGCTTGCCGGCCAGGCGGAAATCGCCACCGTCACCCGCGAGACCTTCGCTGGCCGTGCGCGCGACATCGCGCGCGCCACGCACATCCTCTCCACCGTCCCGCCGGGCGAGGAAGACCCCGTCCTCGCGACCTATGGCAACCGGATCGCCGTCGCGGGCGCCTGGATCGGCTATCTTTCTTCCACCGGCGTCTATGGCGACACCGGCGGCGCCTGGGTCGACGAGACGGCGCCCATGGGCACCGGCCGCCGCACCGCGCGGGCACGGGCGGACGCCGCCTGGCTGGCGCTTGCCGGTGCGCATGTGTTCCGCCTGCCCGGCATCTACGGCCCCGGCCGCTCCCCGCTCGACCGCATCCGCGCTGGCGCCGCGCCGCGGATCGACCTGCCGGGCCAGGTGTTCAGCCGCATCCATGTCGACGACATCGTCGAGGGTGTGATCGCCGGCTTTGCCGGGCCGCCCGGCGCCTATAACCTGGCCGACGACCTCCCGGCCCCGCAGGGCGATGTCGTCGCCTATGGCTGCGCGCTGCTCGGGCTACCGGTTCCGCCGGCCGTCCCGCTGGAGACGGCAGGACTGAGTCCCCAGGCGCGCGCCTTCCATGCCGAGAATCGCCGCGTCGCGAACGGCAAGGCGAAGCGAGTGCTGGGCTGGCGCCCGCGCCATGCCGATTACCGGTTGGGCCTGCGCGCCCTCAGCGCCACCACCAGCCCCGCGAGCACCAGCCCCGCGCCGCCCTCGGCCAGCGCGGACCAGCGATAGCCTTCGAACAGCGTCGAGAAGAGCATCGCGATCACCGGGATCAGCACGCTGGTATAGGCCGCCTTGGCCGGGCCGATCGTGCGGATCAGGCGGAAATAGATGCTGAAGGTCAGCGCCGATCCCAGCACGCCGAGATAGAGGATGCCGCCCGCATAGCTGGGCCGGGGGTCGAATGTCGGCGGCCCCGCGGTGGCGAGCGCGAACAGCCCGTCGATCGCCGCCCCGCTCAGCATCGCCCAGCCGAGCATCGTCGCCATCGGATAGGCCTTGGCCGTATCGGTCGCCTGCATGATGTTGGCGATCGAGGCGCACATCACGCCGGCCAGCGCGATGGCGATGCCGAGCAGCGCCTGGGCCGGCCCCACCGGGCTCAGCCGCGCTTCGTGCAGGAACAGCAGGGCGACGCCCGTCATGGCAATCGCCGAGCCGATCACCAGCTGGCGCCCCATCTTCTGCCCGAGGAAGATCCGCGCGAGCACCGCATTGGGCACCAGCAGCAGCGCATAGACCACCGCCACCACGCCTGAGGTGATGTGCTGTTCGGCGCGATAGACGAAGTTGAAGTTGAACACGAACTGCGCGAGCCCGAGCAGCACCGCGAAGCGCACGCCCCGCGCATCGAGCCGCAGCCTGTCGCCGCGCAGCGCCGCCCAGGCGAGCATGGTCACGCCGGCCACCGCGAAGCGATAGGTGACCGACCAGCTCGGCGGCACCACCGAAAGCTGGTCGCGGATCACGATCCAGGTCGACCCCCAGATCAGCGTGACGATCGCGAAGGGGATCAGGACCGGGAGCCGGGCGGATTGGGGAGCGGCGGCCATCAATTCCTCCCCGGGCTTGTCTCGGGGAGGAATTGGGGAGAGCCCATCCTCACAACCCTGCAATCGCGTCGGCCAGCGGCCGTATCGCTTCCTCGGCCTGGTCCCAGCTGATCACCAGTCGCGCCTCGCCCACGCCCCAGTCGTAGAAATCGAAGCCGAGCGCGCGCAGCCTCGCCGCTTCCTCGGCACGCACCTTGAGGAACACTTCATTGGCCTCGACCGGATATACCAGCCGTTCCCCCGCCGCCCGGGCGAGCAGCTGCGCGCCGGCATTGGCCGCGCGGGCGTTCTTCAGCCACAGATCGTCCTCCAGCATCGCCAGGATCTGCGCCGCCAGATAGCGGCCCTTGGAGAAGAGCAGCCCCGCCCGCTTGCGGCGATAGAGCGTCGCCTCGGCCAGCTCGGGCCGGAAGAAGATCAGCGCCTCGGCGCTCATTCCGCCATTCTTGACGAAGCCGAAGCTCAGCGCGTCGACGCCCGCGCGCCAGGTCACGTCGCCGGGATGGCAGCCGAGATGCGCGACGGCATTGGCAAAGCGCGCGCCGTCCATGTGCAGCCCGAGCCCGCGCTCCTTGGCCAGCGCGCCGATCGCCGCCACTTCCTCGGGCGTATAGGCCAGGCCATATTCGGTCGCGTTGGTGATCGAGATCGCGTGCGGCTGCACCTGGTGCACGTCCGGGCGGATCGGATCGATCACCGCGCGGATCGCCGCGGGCGTCAGCTTGGAGCCGGGGCCCTCGCCGGCCAGCAGCTTGGCGCCGTGCGTGTAGAATTCGGGCGCGCCGCACTCGTCGACATTGATATGCGCCTCGCGGTGGCAGACCACCCCGCCATGAGGCGGGCAGAGCGCCGCCAGGGCGAGGCTGTTCGCCGCGGTGCCGGTGGGCACCCACAGCGCGCGCACCCGGGTGCCGAACAGGTCTGAAAAGGCGCCGTCGAGCGCCTGCGACCATTGGTCGCCGTCATAGGCGGTGTCGAGCCGGTTCACGCTTCCCAGCGCGGCGAGCACCTGAGGGCAGACGGCAGCGGCGTTGTCGGAGAAGAAGCGCATGGGAGCGGTCCATGCGAGGGGTGCGCCGCAACGTCAACAACGGGATTATGGGCGTCCCCGCGATTGACTTCCCCGATCCCGCATGCGAGCCGGGCTGCATATCGGCGGCCGGGACGGCGGCTGAGATTCTTTCGGCACGATGCCAAGGGAGATCTCAGATGCGCCGCTACGCCAATTCCCCGTTTCTCGGCCATGATTCGGTCGGCCATGGCCCGCAGAAGGTCATCGTGCTGCACGACTGGCACGGGGATCGCACGACCTACGACCCCATATTGCCCTATCTCGACCGCGACAGCTTCCAGTACGCCTTTGCCGATCTGCCCGGCTATGGCGCGTCTTGCGATCATCCCGTGCCGGCCGGCGTCGAGCCGCTGGCGCGCGCGGTCCTTGCCCTGGCCGACGGGCGGGGCTGGCGGCATTTCCATCTTGTCGGACACTCGCTGTCCGCGATGATAGCGCAATGCGCCGCCATGCTCGCGCCCGAGCGAGTCGCCAGCCTCACCGCCGTCTGCCCGCTGCCGGCCAGCGGATCGCCCGCGGATGACGAAGCGCTGGCATTCTTCGCCGCGACCGCCGGTAACGACGACGCCTTTCGCCGGCTGATGCGCTTCCTATCGGGCCCGCTCGCGGACGGATGGATCGAGGCCAAGCGGGTGCGCAGCCGCGCGGCCTCGGTCGCGGAGGTCAAAATGGCCTATTTGGATCTGTTCCGAACGGATTTCTCCGCGAAGCTGGCAGGGGCGGCGACGCGGGCCAATCTGATCCTCGGCGATCGCGATCCCGGCCTGGATGCCGCCACCATGGCCCCGCTGTTCGGGCGCTGGTACGCGGATCTCGCCGTGGCGACGGTCCGCAACTGCGGCCATTATCCGATGGAGGAGGCGCCGCCCGGTTTCGCGGCCATCCTGGAGCAGCTGCTGGTGCGGCAGGCGCGCGCATCCTGATGCGTGCGGCTGTCCCCTGGATGCGTGGCCATGCGCGTCAGGAGGACAGCGCGGACCGCCGCGCGCCGGTCACCGCTCCTCGCCGCGCCGATCGTCCGGGCGGAAGCGATCCGGCGGCGGCGACCCGTCCGGCCCCCGGTCGCGGCGCGCGGGGCGGGGCGCGTCGATCGGCGGCTCGCCCTGCGCGTCGGGATCGACGCCCTGCGGCACCACCTGGGTCTCGATCCCCGTCCCCTGGATGAAGTCGCCCACGCCGTTCAGCACATCGCCCAGCGTCACGTCGTTGCCGTCGGGCTCGGTCGTCGGCTCGGGCGGCGGGATGCGCAGGTCGAGCGCGCGGGTCATGAAGTCGCGCCACACGCGCGCGGGCAGGCCGCTGCCCGACAGGCCGGGATTGGGCGAATTGTCGTCATTGCCCAGCCACACGCCGCAGACGATGCCCCCGGCATAGCCGATGAACAGCGCGTCGCGATTGTCCTGGGTGGTGCCGGTCTTGCCATAGGTCGGGATCGGCAGCGCCGCGCCGCGCCCGGTGCCGTCCTCCACCACCGTGCCGAGCAGGCTGCGCAGGTCGTCGAGCTGGCGCCCGTTGAAGCGGGTGGGCCCGCCCAGCCGCTTGGCCAGCCAGTCGCTCGCCGCCTCGTCGTCGCTCAGGCCCTGCGGCCGCACCGGATAGGCGCCGTTGGCCACTGCGGCATAGGCGGCGGTCAGCTCGAGCAGCGACACGGTGGAGGTGCCGAGCGCGATCGAGGCGTCGTCGCCGATCGGCGTGGAGATGCCCAGGTCGCGTGCCGCCCGCGTCACTTCGCGCACGCCCAGCTTCTGGGTCAGCCGCGCGGCGACGACGTTGGAGGATTTGGCGAAGGCCTGGCGCAGCGTGATCTTGCCGGCATAGCTGCCATGCGAATTCTCCGGCTTCCAGTCGCCGATCTGGACCGGGCTGTCGTCGACGATCGTGTCGGGGTCCATGCCGCTGCGCAGCGCCGCCAGATAGACGAACAGCTTGAAGGTCGATCCCGGCTGGCGCCGTGCCTGGGTGGCGCGGTTGAACGGGCTCTCCGCATAGCTCTTCCCGCCCACCATCGCGATCACCCGGCCATCGGGATGCATCGCCACGATCGCGATCTGCGACTTCTTCAGCCCCGCGCCGCGCACCGCCCGCTCGGCGGCCTGTTGCGCGGCGAGCTCGAGCGTCGTCTGCACCGTCTGCTCGGTGCCGACCCCGCCGGCCCGGTCGCGGGCCTGGGGCAGCACCCAGTCGGCGAAATAAGTGCCGTTGGGCAGATCGTCTCTGGACCGAGTGACGTTGAGCACCGCCGGGCGGATCGATGCCGCCCGCCCCTTGGCGATCAGGCCGGCGTCGACCATCGCGCCGATCACCAGCTTCTGCCGCTCGCGCGCCCCCTTCAGGTTGCCGGTGGGGGCGAGCCGCGAAGGCGCCTGGACCAGCCCGGCCAGGAGCGTCGCCTGACTGAGGGTCAGGTCCTCGGGCTCGGTGCTGAAATAATGCCGTGCGGCGGCGCGCAGGCCGTACACATTGTCGCCGAAATAGACGTTGGAGAGATAGCGCGAGAGGATCTCGTCCTTGCTCAGCCAGGCTTCGAGCCAGAAGGCGATCAGCACTTCCTGCGCCTTGCGCCCGAAGGTGCGCTGCGAATTGAGGAAGGCGTTCTTGGCGAGCTGCTGGGTGATCGTGCTGCCGCCCTGCGAGCCGCCGCTCTGGGTGACGTTGTGCACGAACGCGCGCAGGATGCCGCGCGGATCGACGCCCCAATGGCTGTAGAAGCGCCGGTCCTCGATCCCGACGAACGCGTTGCGGACATGCGCGGGCAGCTTCGTCGCGTCCACCGGCTCGGCGATCACCGCGCCGCGCCGCGCGATCGGCCTGCCCTCGGCGGAGAGCAAGGTGATCGACGGCGGCGCCGGCGGCTGCAGCGACTTGGAGAGCGGCGCGGTCAGCGCCAGCCAGGCGATCGCGAGGAAGAACAGCAGGATGAAGCCGGCGACCGCCCAGCTCGCCCAGCGCAGCCAGTTCCGCTTCCGGACCACCACCGGCAGGTTGGTGGTGTAGCCGCCCGCCGGCAGCGGCTCGGCATGGCCCGGCTGGATCGGTGGCGGCGGAGGGGGTGGCGGGGGCGGCGCGGCGCGGCGCCAGCGCGGGGCATAGTCCCCGGGCGGGGGCATGCCGCCGGAAAGCTCGAGCGGTGGCTCCTGTCGTTGCGGGCGCACCCGCCTGAGCGCGTCGCCCACGATTCCCTCGAGCGATGGCGGACGCCAGGCGCGCGGCTCCGGCCTGGCCGCCGGAGCGGGCGCCGGCTCGAAATCGTCGCCGGACCGGCGCAACGGAAAACGGACGTTCCTCGGATCGTTCCCGTCAGCCATCAGTCGTCGATTCCGCCGCTCGCATGCGGTCCTTTTAGCGCAGCATCTGTATTACTACAATAATACAGTTGATTACGGCACCGGCACGAAGGCGAGGTGCTGATAATCATAGCTGAAGTCGGCGAGCGGCGAGAGCGGCTTCATCGTCACGCCGGCCACCTTGCCGTCCTGGATCTGGAAGCTGACCACGGCGTCCTCGCCGGCATCCTTGGCGAAGCGGGTGCGGAAGCTGTCCGGGCCCCAGGGCTCGAGCGCGCTCTTGAAGACGGGAGTCGGCACGAAGTCGATCCACAGCCTGCCGCCCTTCTGGCTCACCACCACGTCGCCATACCAGGGGTCGCGATAGCGCCCGGCATAGGCGGCCAGCGGCAGCGCGGGGCCGCCGGCCGGCGCCTTGTCCACGCCGCCCTCGACGCTCGCCAGCGCCTCGTCCTGCGCTGCCTTCTGGCGGGTGCGGTAGCTCGCCACCCAGTCGAACGCCGGCGCGTCGATCAGCCGGTCGAGGATCGCGTTGCGGATCGCGGCGGAGACGCTCTCCTCGACATTGCTCAGCACCGAGACGCCGATGCCGCGCGACGGGAGCATCCCCGAATAGGTCACCTGGCCGGACAGTCCGCCGCTATGCTGGATCATCCGCATGCCGCGATAGTCCTGCACGAACCAGCCAAGCGCATAGGCGGCGAGCACCGGTCGTGCCGGGTTGGTGTCGGTCGGCCCGTCGCTTGCCGCGGTGATGGTCTGCGGCTTCCACATCTCCTTGGCCTGTTCGGGCGACCAGAGCTGCTTGCCGTCGGGCAGCTTGCCCTGGGCCAGCTGCACCTGCAGCCATTTCGCCATGTCGCTGATGCTGGCGTTGATCCCGCCCGCGGCGTCGACCATCGGGCCCTCGTCTGGCTGCACCACTTCGAGCTTGCCGATCCCGCGCACCGGCGGCCCCAGCCGCGCGTGCCGGCCGGCGACATTGTCGGTCCGGAGCGATTCGCGCGATCCCACCGCGTCGGCCATGCCGAGCGGCGCGAACAGCCGCGCCTCGACGAACTTGTCCCAGGCCATGCCGGCGACTCGTTCGATCAGCAGGCCGGCGACGATGTAGAGGATATTGTCATAGTCGTAGCCGGCCCGGAAGCCGCGCGCCGGCTTCAGATAGGGCAGCGCCTTGAGCACGTCCGCGGCGACATGGGTGCCGGCGGGGAAGAACATCAGGTCGCCGGCGCCCAGGGGCAGTCCGGAGCGATGCACGAGCAGGTCGCGCACCGTCATCATCCGGGTGACGGCGGGATCGGACATGCGGAACTCGGGCAGGTGCTGCACCACCGGGTCTTCCCAGCCGAGCTTGCCCGCGTCGACGAGCAGCGCCAGCGCGGCGGCGGTGAATGCCTTGGAGTGCGACGCGATGCCGAAGCGGGTATGCGCGTCCACTGCGCCCGGCTTGCCGAGCGTGCGCACGCCATAGCCCTTCACGAACGCGGGCGCGCCGGGGCGGACGATCGCCACGGCGATGCCCGGCGTCGCGAAGGCGGCCATGAAGGGCCGGACGATCGCGTCGACCGCGGCCTCGTCGAGCGCGGCGGCAAGAGCCAGCCGCGGAAAGGCGACCGTGGCGGCGCCGCCCAGCGAAAGCGCCAGCGCCGTGCGCCGGTCGATGGTGAAGCCGCTCATATCTCTATTCCCCGCAAGACCTTGTTGCGGGAATGCTAGCGCGCCCCACCAACTTCGTCACCCCGGCCTTGAGCCGGGGTCCCGCTGCCTTGCCCGCGAAAGAAGAAGCGGGATCCCGGCTCAAGGCCGGGATGACGGGGTAAGGAAACCGAAGATGACCTAGGCCAGCAGCTCCACATCCCAGTAGAGCCAGTCGCGCCAGGTATCGTGCAGGTAATTGGGGGGGAAGCGCCGGCCATGCTCCTGGAGCTGCCAGCTGGTCGGCCGGATCGGCTGGAGATAGAGGGGCATCGCGGCCTGTTGGGGAGTGCGCCCGCCCTTTTTGAGGTTGCACGGCGCGCAGGCGGTGGCGACATTTTCCCAGGTGGTGCGCCCGCCCTGGGCGCGGGGAATGACATGGTCGAAGGTGAGGTCGCGATGGCTGCCGCAATATTGGCAGGAGAATTTGTCGCGAAGGAAGAGATTGAAGCGGGTGAAGGCGGGGAATTGCGAAGGCTTCACATATTGTTTGAGCGCGATGACCGAAGGGAGCTTCAGCCTCGCGCTGGGACTTCGCACTTCCCGCTCGTAATAGGAGACAACGTCCACCCGTTCGAGAAACAGCGCCTTGACCGCCGTCTGCCAGGGCCACACGCTCAGCGGATAATAGCTCAGGGGCGTATAGTCCGCGTTGAGCACAAGGGCAGGGCAGCTGTCCGGATGGCGGATCAGATCGGGATGATACATGCGCTCCCTCGCCCAAATTATGGTGCCCCGCCTCTTGCCGAGAAGCGTGACGCGCTGATGACAGCATATGCCGCGACTCGCGGTCAAGGGCCGGTTTGATGGTTATCCACACGCGTTTCGCGCCGAGCCCGACGGGGCGGCTGCACCTCGGCCATGCCTGGTCGGCCATCCAGGCGCATGATCATGCGCGGGCGCAGGGCGGGCGCTTCACGCTGCGCATCGAGGATATCGACGGCACCCGCTCGCGGCCCGAGCATGTCGAGGCGATATTGCGGGACCTGGAATGGCTCGGCCTGGGCTGGGACGGCGAGGTGACCTGGCAGTCCCGGCGGTTGCACCTCTATGCCGAAGCGCTCGACCGGTTGCGTGCGGCGGGCCTGCTCTATCCCTGCTTCTGCACCCGCGCCGACATCGCCGCCAGCGCATCGGCGCCGCATGGGCCGGAAGGCGCGCGCTATCCCGGCACCTGCCGCGGACTGGAAGCGCCGGACCTCTCCCGGCCGCATTGCTGGCGGCTCGACATGGCCAGGGCGCTCCAATTCCTCCCCCAGCTTGCTGGGGGAGGGGGACCACGCCCGCAGGGCGTGGTGGAGGGGTGCGGCGGTTTACCGCCGCATGCCGCGTCGGCCCCTCCACCATCGCTGCGCGATGGTCCCCCTTCCCGAGACGAGCTCGGGGCGGAATTCCTTTGGTGGCACGATGCCCATGCCGGCCACGTCCGCGCCGATCCCGCCGCCGCGGGCGACGTCGTCCTCGCCCGCAAGGACGCGCCCGCCAGCTATCATCTCGCCGTCACCGTCGACGACGCCGCCCAGGGCATCACCCATGTCGTGCGCGGGGTGGATCTGTTCGCCGCCACCCATGTCCACCGCCTGCTCCAGGCGCTGCTCGGCCTGCCGACGCCCGAATATCGCCATCACCCGCTGCTGGCCGGCCCCGACGGCAGCCGCCTTGCCAAGCGCCACGGCGCGCCGAGCCTGGAGGCGCTGCGGCTGGCGGGCGAGGACGGCCGGGCGCTCGCCGAGCGGTTGCGCGCCGGGCAACTGCCGGTTGGCATCGCCGCCACGGGGGCGTAAGCTGGCGGGATGTTCTTCCTCGCCATCCTGCTCGTCGCCGCGATGTTCGCGACTCTGTTCGTCCTCATCAAGGGGCTGGTGAACATGGCGGGCACCACCAGCCAGGACCTGGAGGGGCATGGCGACGGCCCGAGCCCGCGCGCGCTCAAGTCGCAGAAGCTGATGCAGCAACGCATCCTGCTCCAGGCGGTGGCGATCGCGGTGGCCGCGATCATCCTGTTCGTCATGTCGGCCAAGGGCTGACGCGCCGGGGCCGGCGGGCCCCTTTCCAAGACCCCCGACCGCGAAGGTCCCCGCGATGACTCTCCAGACCTGGTGGCTGTTCGTCATGGCCGTGTTCCTGCTTTCCGGAACGCCCGGCCCCAACATGCTCCACATCCTCCAGCGCAGCGTCGATTTCGGCGTGCGGCGGACCGTGGCGGCGATGGCCGGCTGCCTGGCCGGGCTGATGACGATCCTCACCGCTTCCGCCGCCGGCCTCACCGCGCTGCTGCTCGCCATTCCCGGCGCGTTCGAAGTGCTGCGCTGGCTCGGCACCGCCTATCTCGTCTGGCTCGGCATCAAGGCCTGGCGGGCCGATCCGACGCCGCTCGATGTCGGCGACGATGCCGCGCTCGCCGACAGGCACCTCAGCCCCGCCCAGCTCTTCCGCGGTGGCTTCGCGATCAGCATCTCCAATCCCAAGGCCCTGCTCTTCGCCGCCGCCTTCTTCCCCCAGTTCGTCAGCGCCGCCGCGCCCAAGCCGCCCCAGTTCGCGATCCTGGTGCTCACCTTCGCGGTGGTCGAGTGTTTCTGGTACGCCGTCTATGCGCTGGGCGGGCGCGGCCTGGCCCGCCATCTCGCCCGGCCGGCGCTCAAGAAATGGTTCAACCGGCTGACCGGCACGATCTTCATCGGCTTCGGCGTGTTGCTGCTGCGTTTCCGCCACGCCTGAGGCCCGCTGCGCCTCTATAAAGCAGGGGTAACCAGCAGGATGCCCCAATGACCCTCGGAACCTTCATCGCTCCCGACGAAGCGCTGCACGATCTGCCGGATCCCGCCGCGGCGCTCGGCATCGAGATCCTGTCGGGCTATCAGGCGTGCCACGACATGCACCCGCAGCTCGGCCAGAACCGCATCTTCGATCGCATCGCCGGCACGGTCGGTGCCCTGAGCCTGGCCTGTGAGGACCAGTGTTCACCGCAATATTATTACGACATCGTCCGCACCCTGCGCGACTATCACGGGCAGTTCGACCGCGTGGTCGAGGTGGGTGTGTTCATGGGCGGCTCCACCGCCTATCTCGCCGGCTGCATCGAGGCGTTCGACTTCGATCTCGACCTAGTCGACATATCCGCCGAATATCTGCGCTTCGCCCATGAGCGCGTCCGCCGCATGTTCCCCGACGCCGCGCGCCGTATCCGCCTCTTCCATGGCGACGTGCCCGCTTATGTCCGCCATGTGATGCTTGAAGAGCGCGGCCGTCGGAACATCGTCCATCACGACGGCGACCATAATTTCGAGCAGGTGGTGAAGGATCTCTCGGCGCTCTCCTTCGTGCGTGAGGATCTGGTCGCGCTGATCGCGCAGGACACGCATCTGCGCGGCACACCCCGGTTCATGAACTTCGTCGACATGGCGCTCTACGCCGTGTTCGGGACCGAACTGAACTATGCGCCGATCGGCGCCGCCTATCATGGCGAAAACGAGATGACGCAGCCCAATCGCTATCAGGGTAATTACTTCATGCCCGGCGTGGCCGAGGGCGTGGTGCTGCCGATGGCGGCCAATCGCTTCCTCTACCCGCACCCGCTGCTCGGCGCGGAGCATTTCCTGCCCCCGCCGCGCGCAACGCTGGACGCGGCCGCCTGACCGCGCGAGGCCTCCCCGGCCCTGGCTCGGGGAGGCATTTGAATCGCCGCGGCCCCCGGCCTATCCTCGCGCCATGGTCAAGCTCAACAAGATCTACACGCGCACCGGCGACGACGGCACCACCGGCCTGGTCGACGGCTCGCGCATTTCCAAGGCCGATGCGCGCATGGCGGCGATCGGCGATGTCGACGAGGCGAATTGCGCGATCGGCGTCGCCCGCGCCACGCTTGGCCATCATGCGTTCGGCGGCATGCTCGCCCACATCCAGAACGACCTGTTCGACCTTGGCGCCGATCTCGCCACTCCGGACGGGATCGAAGGCGCGCTGCGCATCACCCCGGCCCAGGTGACCTGGCTCGAGGAGCGGATCGATCACATCAACTCGGCGCTCGCGCCGCTGACCAGCTTCGTGCTGCCCGCCGGCGCCCCGGGCGCGCCCGAGCTTCACCTCGCCCGCGCCGTCACCCGCCGGGCCGAGCGCGCCGCGGTCGCGGCCGGCGCGGCCGGGCTGCCGCTCGCCTATCTCAACCGGCTGTCGGACCTGCTCTTCGTCGCCGCCCGGGCAGTGAACCAAAGCGAGGCCGGCGACGTTCTATGGGTGCCGGGGGCGTCCCGCTGACCTATATTTTCTCCGGTTGACGGGCGGAGGCCTGTTGGATTAGGAGAACATAATGCGAACGGAAACGGGATCGGTGCCGGCTTCCAGCGCCCTGGGCGCGAAGTTCCACCGTACCCGCGCATTGAGCGAGGCGCTGGTCCGGCCACTCTCCGATGCCGATGCGACGATCCAGTCGATGGACGATGCCTCGCCCGCCAAATGGCACCTCGCGCACACCACCTGGTTCTTCGAGACCTTCGTGCTGCGCGACCATGTGCCCGGCTATGCGCTGTTCGACGCGCGCTGGCCCTTCCTGTTCAACAGCTATTACGAGGCGGAGGGCCGGCGCCATGCGCGCCCGCGCCGCGGCATGCTGTCGCGCCCCACGCTGGACGAGATCCGTGCCTGGCGCGCCCATGTCGATGCCGCGCTGGCGGATGCGCTGCCCGATCTTCCGCCGGCGGCCCGGGCGCTGGTGCTGCTCGGCTGCAACCATGAGGAGCAGCACCAGGAGCTGCTGCTCACCGACATCCTCCACCATTTCTCGGTCAACCCGCTCGAGCCCGCCGTCTGGCAGGGCGCGCCCAAGGTGCCGGTGGCGATGCCCGGCCCGATCGGCTGGATCGCGGGGCTGGAGGGGCTGGTCGCGGTGGGAGTAGAGCCGACCGAGCCGATGGCCATTGTCGCGGACGGCGGCTTCGCCTTCGATTGCGAGGGGCCGCGCCACCACGCGCTGCTCACGCCCCATGCCATTGCCGATCGCACCGTCACCAACGGCGAATGGGCGGCCTTCATCGCCGATGGCGGCTATCGCGATCCGCGCCACTGGCTGTCCGACGGCTGGGCCTGGGTGCAGAAGGAGGGCGTGGAGGCGCCGCTCTACTGGCGGCGGGACGGGGATGTCTGGACCCGGTTCGGGCTCGACGGCCGCCGCCCGGTCGATCCCGCCGCGCCGGTCACCCATGTCAGCTTCTTCGAGGCGGATGCCTATGCCGGCTGGGCGGGCGCGCGCCTGCCCACCGAATTCGAATGGGAAGCGGCCGCCGCGGCGCATGATCCGGCCGGCGGCAACCAGCTCGACGCCGCCGGCCCGGTCGAGCCGCATCCTTCGGCGGGTGGCCCCGCCTTTTTCGGCGATGTCTGGGAATGGACCGGCAGCGCCTATCGCCCCTATCCCGGCTTCCGGCCGGCGGCGGGCGCGGTGGGCGAGTATAATGGCAAGTTCATGAGCGGCCAGTTCGTGCTGCGCGGATCCTCCTGCGCCACGCCGCGCGGCCATTCCCGCGCGAGCTACCGCAACTTCTTCTACCCCCATCAGCGCTGGCAATTCACCGGCGTGCGCCTGGCGAAGGATCTCTAGTGATCCTCCCGCGCCAGCACATCTTCGCCGTCATCCCCGCCTGCGCGCGGATGACGATCAAAATCGGAAAGGCCGGCCAATCATGCTGAAGCAGGAACTTGAAGACGGCCAGACCAGCCTGGCCGATCCGCATTTCCGCGCCGATGTGCTGAGCGGCCTCGCCGCGCGGCCGCGCGCCATTCCCGCGCGCTGGTTCTATGATCGCCGCGGCTCCGAGCTGTTCGAGGAGATCACCCGGCTCCCCGAATATTATCCCACCCGCACCGAGACGGCGCTGCTGCGCGAGACCGGGCCGGAGCTCGGCGCGCTCGCCGCGCGGGGGGCGGCGGTGGTCGAGTTCGGCTCGGGCTCGTCGGTGAAGACGCCGCTGCTGCTGCGCGCCATCGATCCGGCCGCTTATGTGCCGATCGACATTTCGGGCGACTTCCTCCGCCAGTCCGCCGCCGAGCTGGGCCAGGCCTTTCCGGGCCTGCCGGTCCATCCGGTCGAGGCCAATTTCCTGCGCCCCGTGCCGCTGCCCGGGCAAGTGGCGGGCATGCCCAAGCTCGGCTTCTTCCCGGGCTCGACGATCGGCAACATGCAGGCCTTCCACGCGGTCGACCTGCTGCGCGCGATGCGCGACTGGCTGGGCGAGGGGGCGCGACTGTTGATCGGGATGGACCGGGTGAAGCCGGCGGAGGTGCTGGTCCCGGCCTATGACGATGCCCAGGGCGTCACTGCGGCGTTCAACCGCAACCTGCTCACGCGGATCAACCGCGAGCTGGGCGGCACGATCCCGGTCGAGGCGTTTCGCCATGTCGCATTGTGGAACGACGACGCCGCGCGGATCGAGATGCACCTGGAGGCGGCGCGCGACGTGGAATTCACCGTCGAGGGGCGCGCCTTCGCGATGGCCGCGGGCGAGACGATCCACACCGAGAACAGCCACAAATATGGCCGCAACGGCGCCCGCATGCTGCTGCGCGCCGGCGGCTGGACGCCGATCCGCGAATGGACCGATCCGAACGACTGGTTCGCGCTGATCCTCTGCGAGGCCCAGCCGCTGCGGATGGCGCCTTAGGTCGAGGACTCATGGTCTTGCTTCGTCACCCCGGCCTTGCGCCGGGGTCTCGCCATCTCGCCAGGGCAGGAAGAAGCGGGATCCCGGCGCAAGGCCGGGATGACGGTAGAGAATCAGGTACTTGTTCGGGTTCTCAACCTGGGCTTCTTAATTCCTCCCCGAGCTCGTCCCGGGGAGGAATTGAAGCCCTCAATTCAGCCCGCGCCGCCCGTCGAGCATCCGGCCCAGCGCCACGAACAGGTAGATGGCCGGCGGCACCAGCACCACGCTCAGCACCACCTTGGTGAGCATCTGGCCGACCAGCAGCTCGCCGATCGGGAACACGCCGTAAAAGGCGACGGAGATGAAGATCAGCGTGTCGGCGATCTGGCTCAGCACCGAAGCGATCGCGGCGCGGAGCCAGAGCAGCCGGCCGCCGCCGCTCTTGAGCGCCGAGAAGATGGTGACGTTGAGGATCTGCGAGATGCCATAGGCGATGATCCCGCCCAGCCAGATGCGCGGCGTGCCCGCCATCATCAGCTCGAAGGCGTGGAGCCGGTCGGGCTCCATGCTCGGCGACGCGGGCAGGCCGAGGACGAGGATCGACAGCAGGACCGAAGTGACCAGCGGCACGAAGCCGAGCAGCACCAGCCGCCGCGCCGTGTCCGGCCCGTGCAGCTCGGCGACTGCGCTGGAGACCGAGACGAGCAGCAGGAAGGCGAAGATGCCCGCCTCGACCGCGAGCGGGCCCACGCCCACCCAGTTGCCGATCTGCGAGATCGGCCCGAGCGAGACCTGCTTGTTGCCGAGCACGCCGGCGATGCAGACCATGCCGCCATAGAAGATCGATAGGAAGAAGAGCGAACGCGGGATGCGGATAGTGTCCATGGCCGGACGCTAGCGGGAAATGTCCGCGCCGCAAGTCCCCGGCACCGGCGCGCGATGAATTCCGCTTGACAATGTTCTCTATCTGTTCTAGTTGGGCCGTGGACGTCCGATCATCTCGATTCTGCAACCTCCCGCCGGCTGTTCGCGCCGCGCGGGGACGCGAAGCGTGCGCTCGCGCGGGCGCACGCATGGGCCCACGCGAGCGGTTCCGAACTTTGTGACCTTCCGTGGCAAAGCGCTCGCGGGGAACGGAATCGGCTGCCTCTGGCCTTGCCGTAGCGAGCGTGTATGGTGGGAGGCTTGGGCGTACGCCTTGGGGGAATAAGCAGTTGAATCAGTTTCCGATCGGCATCTTCGGCGTGGTCGCGATCCTTGGCATCGCCTTCCTGCTCTCGTCGGACAAGCGCGCGATCAACCTGCGCATCGTCGGTGCCGCCTTCCTGCTGCAGGCGGGCATCGCCGCGCTGGTGCTGCGCACGAGCTGGGGCCAGGCGGCGCTGCACGGCATGTCCAACGGCGTCTCCGCGCTGCTCGGCTATGCGGGCGCCGGCACCAGCTTCCTGTTCGGGCCGCTCGCCAAGCCCGAGCTGGGGGGGCAGAGCTTCGCGATCGCGGCGCTGCCGGTGATCATCTTCTTCGCCGCGCTCGTGTCGATCCTCTATCATCTCGGCGTGATGCAGTTCGTGATCCGCTGGATCGGCGGCGCGATCGAGAAGGTGGTGGGCACCACCAAGGTCGAATCGCTGTGCGCGGCGGCGAACATCTTCGTCGGCCAGAGCGAATCGCCGCTCGTCATCCGCCCCTATCTCGCCCGGCTCACTCCTTCGCAGCTCTTCGCGGTGATGAGCGTCGGCATGGCGGGCGTCGCCGGCACGATCCTCGCCGCCTATGCCAGCCTGTTGGGGCCGACGGCGCTCCCCTATCTGCTGGCCGCGTCGTTCATGGCGGCGCCGGGCGGCCTGCTGATGGCCAAGATCATCATGCCCGATGCGCCGGCCAAGGAAGGCGAGCTGCCGCTCGGCGACCAGGCCGAGGACGAGGCGATCCGGATCGCCGAGCACGATATCGAGGAAGAGCGCGCCGCCAACCTCATCATGGCCGCGGCGACCGGCGCCTCGACCGGCGTCAAGATCGCCGTGGCGGTGGGGGCGATGGTGCTCGCCTTCGTCGCGCTGGTGGCGCTCGCCAACGGCCTGCTCGCCGGCGCGGGCAATTGGATCTACGAGCTGAGCGGCCATGCCGCCTGGGCGGAGGTTTTCCAGAATCTCAGCTTCCAGAAGATCATCGGCACGGTGTTCGCGCCGGTGATGTATCTGCTCGGCATCTCGTGGCACGAGGCGACGGCGGCGGGCGGGCTGTTCGGCACCAAGGTCGTGCTCAACGAGTTCGTCGCCTTCATCGATCTGGGCGCGATGACCGATCTCGCCCCGCGCACCCGGGCGATCATCACCTTCGCGCTGTGCGGCTTCGCCAATTTCAGCTCGATCGCGATCCAGATGGCGGCGACGGGCAGCCTGGCGCCCAACCAGCGGCCCATGATCGCCAAGCTCGGCATCCGCGCGCTGATCGCGGGCAGCCTGGCGAACCTGATGAGCGCCGCGCTGGCGGGGCTGCTGCTCCCCTGATCCGGTCCGGCCGCGTTAACTTTTTGGTTACCGGCCGCTCGGTAGAGATCGGGTAAATCCGCGGGAACAACGCTGCGCCGGGGGCGCGCTGGGCCCGCGATAACAACCGACATCGGATGGAGAGCGGGTCGCGCGCCATCGAACGTTCGTGCCGCGGGCTTCGTCGCGGAACGATCGCCCGATGTGCGTTCTCCAGGCATCTTGCTGGAGTGCTGCGTGACCAGTTTGCTTGCTTCGGGCCCGGACGTTCGTCCGCTGCGTATCCTGCGACGATCCCCGCCGACGCCCGGCGAGGAAGCGCTCGGCCGGGTGGGGAGCTGCCTGCAAATCGCCTTCCCGCAGGCCGATGCCGCGGGAAGGCCGGCACGCCCGCATTTACCACGGATCGTTGTGCCTTCGAAACGTTACAGACATCTGCCGGACGCATGTTCTCCGCGGGTCACCATCAACACGCCGTCGGAGGCAGACATCCGCACCGAAATCTCCTTCCAGCCCGAAGTGCCCGTCATGGAACGTCGAATCGACGATCGCTCGAAAATCTCGGTCTATCGGTCCGCGATGCTGCGGTGGGGCGGCTATGAGGCGCTCTGCCTGATCCGCAACATCTCGCCCGGCGGCCTGATGGGGAAGCTCCATACCGACTTGCCGCCCGCCGAGCCGGTGACGGTGGAGATCCGCTCGGGCAACAGGATATCCGGGCGCATCGCCTGGTCGGCGGACGGGATGATCGGCGTGCAGTTCGACGAACGCATCGACGTGCTCGAAGTGCTCCACGCGCCGGTGCATGGCGAGCCGGGGCTGACCCAGCGCATGCCGCGGCTGCGCATCGCCTGCCCGGTGAGCCTGGTGGCCGAGGGCATGCGGGTGAGCGTCACGCTGGTCGACGTGTCGCAGGGCGGCGTGAAGGTCGAGGCCGATTTCCTCCGCGAAGGCGACGCGGTGACCGTGGGCGTCCATGGGCTCGATCCGCGGCGCGGCGTGGTGCGCTGGGCGCATGACGGCCGGGCGGGGATCGGTTTCCTCGCCGCGATCCCCTTCGACACGCTCGCCAGATGGGCGCTCGATCGTCAGGCCGAGCTGGCCGGGGAGGGGGCCGAGGCCCAGATCTAGGACCCTACTCTTGCTTCGTCACCCCGGCCTTGCGCCGGGATGACGGCAGAGAACGGATATCTGTCCGGGTTCCGAACCTAGCGCGTCGGCACCGGCTCCGCGCCCGTATAGTCGTAGAAGCCGCGCTTGGTCTTGCGGCCATACCAGCCGGCCTCGACATATTTGACCAGCAGGGGCGCCGGGCGGAACTTGGGATCGCCCGTGCCTTCGAACAGCACGCGGGTGATCTCGAGACAGGTATCGAGCCCGATGAAGTCGGCGAGGGTGAAGGGCCCCATCGGATGGTTGAGGCCGAGCTGGCAGGCCGCGTCGATGTCCGGGATCGTCGCCACGCCTTCGCCCAGCGCGAAACAGGCCTCGTTGAGCATCGGCATCAGCACCCGGTTGACGATGAAGCCCGGCGCGTCATTGGCATGGACGATGCGCTTGCCGAGCGACTGGCCAAAGGCCTCGACCGCCGCGACGGTGCCGTCCGATGTCGCCAGGCCGCGGATCAGCTCGATCAGGCCCATCACTGGCACCGGGTTGAAGAAATGCACTCCCATGAACCGGCCGGCATCGGGCGCGGCCTGGGCGAGGCGAGTGATCGGGATCGACGAGGTGTTGCTGGCCAGGATCGCCTGCGGGCCCAGCACCTTGCCGACATTCTCGAAGATCTGGCGCTTGATCGCCTCCCGCTCGGTCGCGGCCTCGATGACGAGGTCGCAGGGGGCAAAGCCATCGGTGCCGCCGACACAGGTGATCCGGCCGAGCGCGGCTTCGGCATCGGCCTGGGCGATCTTCTCCTTCTCCACGGCGCGGGCGAGCTGCCTGGCGATCCCCGCCTTGCCGGCTTCGGCCCGCGCCTGATCGACGTCCGACAGCAGCACGGCATAGCCCGCCTGGGCCGAAACTTGCGCGATGCCCGCGCCCATCTGCCCCGCACCGATCACGCCCACCGTCTTCATCATCTGTCTCCTTTGTCGCAGGCTCCTACCCGGTGATCGGCGAATCGGCTAGGCTCGCCGCCATGTCGATCCTCGCGCTCCTCCTCGCCATGCCGGTCCCGCAGGACGGTCCGGAAAAGCTCTATGGCGATTGGGCGGTCGCCTGCGACAATCTGCACGGCTGCGAGATGACCTCGCTCTATCCCGGCGACCAGGCCGTGCCCGAAGAGGGTTCGGGCTATGACGCGAGCATGGCGCTCACCCGCGGCGCCGGTCCGGCGGGGGCGTTCACCGTGCAGGTCTGGCCTTCCGGCAAGCTGGACGGCAAGGCCATCCTCCAGGTCGACGGAGTCGCGATCGCCGCCGCGGCCGCCGCCGCCGGCGACAGCGCGACCTTTCGGGGCGCCGATGCCGCGAAGATCGCCGCCGCCCTGCCCAACGGCAAGGAAGCGGCGCTGGTCGGTGCCGCCGGCCAGGTCGTGGCCCGCATCTCGCTTGCCGGCTCCTCGGCCGCGCTGCGCCATATCGATGCCGATCAGGGGCGGGCCGGCACGGTGACCGCGGTGGTGGCCAGGGGCGGCAAGCCCGCCGGCGCGGTGCCCGCCGCCCGGCCGCCCGAGCGCATAGCGGCCCTTCGTCCTTCGGGGACTCCCGCCGGCGTCTCCAGGGCCCTGCGCGCGACGCTGGAGAAACAGAGCGATTGCGACGGGCTGTATGACGGGGCCGAGACCGTGCCCGAAGTCGCCACCTATGCGCTGGGCGGCGGCAAGACGCTGGCGCTGATTCCCTGCGGCGCGGGGGCCTATAACTACAGCACCGTCGCCTTCGTGCTGGCGGGCGGCAAGGCGGTGCGCGCGGCGTTCGACGACGGCAATGACGGCATGCTGGTCAATGCCGGCTTCGACAAGGCGGGCGTCCTCTCCACTTTCGCCAAGGGGCGCGGCGTGGGCGATTGCGGCCAGAGCCAGGCCTATGTCTGGGATGGCGCGCGCTTCCGGCGGACCGAGGAGCGGGTGATGCGCGAATGCCGGGGCTCCGCCAACTGGCTTGCCACCTACCGCGCGACCGCGGTGTTTCGCTGACAAGTTGCGGGACCCGCCCACCGGCCCTATGGGCCGCGCATGACCAACGCCCCCGATCCCGCGCTGCTCGCCAAGGCCGAAACGCTCGTCGAGGCGCTGCCCTATCTGCAGCGTTATGCCGGCGCGACCTTCGTCGTGAAATATGGCGGCCACGCAATGGGCGATCCCGAGCTGCAGCGTGACTTCGCCGAGGACGTGGTGCTGCTGAAGGCCGTGGGCATCAATCCGATCGTCGTCCATGGCGGCGGGCCCCAGATCGGCGCGATGCTCAAGCGGCTGGGCGTCGAATCGAACTTCGTCGGCGGGCTCCGCGTGACCGATTCGGAGACGGCGAAGATCGCCGAGATGGTCCTCGCCGGATCGATCAACAAGGAGATCGTCAGCTGGATCGGCGCCGCGGGCGGCCGCGCGGTCGGCATTTCGGGCAAGGATGCCGGGCTCGTCACCGCGGAGAAGGTGACCGGGCGCGAGGCCGATCCGCTCCAGGGCATCGAGCGCCATGTCGACCTGGGCTTTGTGGGCGAGCCGACCGGCGTCAATCCGGCGATCCTCCATTCGCTGGCGGCGCAGGGCTTCATCCCCGTGGTCGCGCCGATCGCGCTGGGTGCGGACGGCCACACCTACAACATCAACGCGGACACCATGGCCGGCGCGATCGCCAGCGCCTGCGGCGCCTCGCGCTTCTTCCTGCTCACCGACGTGGCCGGCGTGCTCGACAAGTCGGGCGAACTGATGACCGACCTCGATCCGGCGCGCATCGCCGCGCTCAAGGCCGACGGCACGATCAAGGGGGGCATGATCCCCAAGGTCGAGACCTGCGTGCATGCCGTCGAGCAGGGCGTCGACGCGGCGGTGATCCTCGATGGCCGCGTGCCGCACGCTATGCTGCTGGAGATCTTCACGCGGCGCGGCGCGGGCACGCTCGTCCACGCCTGATCCATGGGGTGCGCCGGGCCGCCCGGCGAGCCGCGCCCCCGGTTCATCGAACCCGCACAAGCGCGCGCCGGGGTTGTTGCGGGGCGCGGCATTCCCTAATCTGTGCCGCAAGAGACCTCGGAGAGCGCTTTGATCCCCTTCCTACTCATGATCCTCGACATCATCGGCTTCCTGCTGTCGGCGCTGAGCATCGTCATCATCGTGCAGGCAATCCTGTCGTGGCTGATCGTGTTCAACGTGATCAACCTCTACAACGAGTTCGTCCGCTCGGTCTGGCAGGCGCTCGAAGTGATCACGCGGCCGATCTATCGCCCGATCCGGAGGATCCTGCCCGATTTCGGCGCGCTCGACCTGAGCCCGCTCGTGGCGCTGCTGATCATCTACGTGCTCAGCAACTTCGTCCTGCCCACGCTCGCGGCGCAGTTGGCCTCCGCGGCCTATTGAGCCTGGGATGCCGGCCTGGCGGCGCCTGGCGGACGGGATCGAGATCGCCGTCCGGGTGACGCCGCGCGCGTCGCGCGATGCCTTTGCGGCGGGCACCGGCGAGCATTTCGCCGCCCGGCTCGCCGCGCCGCCGGTGGATGGCGCAGCCAATGCCGCGCTGGTGCCGCTGGTGGCGAGCGTCTTCGGCGTGCCGAAGCGCGCGGTGACGCTGATCGCGGGCGATACGGCGCGGCACAAGCGGCTTCGCGTGGCGGGCGATCCCGCGGCGCTGGAAGATATCGCGCACAGGCTCTATGGCGGGGCGCATGACGGCTGAGATCATCGACGGCAAGGCGTTCGCCGCGGGCCTGCGCGCCCGCGTGGCGGAACTGGTTCCCGCGTTCCGGGAAAGGGCGGGGCGCGCGCCCGGGCTTGCCGTGGTGCTGGTGGGCGAGGATCCGGCGTCCGCCGTCTATGTCCGCTCCAAGGGCAGGATGACGCGCGAGTGCGGCATGGAGAGCTTCGAGCACAAGCTGGGCGCCGACACGACCCAGGCGACGCTGATCGCGCTGGTCGACAAGCTCAATGCCGATCCCGAGGTGGACGGCATCCTCGTCCAGCTGCCGCTGCCGAAGCATATCGACGAGCAGGCGGTGCTCACCCGGATCGATCCGGACAAGGATGTCGACGGCTTCCACCCGGTCAATGCCGGGCGGCTGGCGACCGGGCTGCACGGCTTCGTGCCCTGCACCCCGCTCGGCTGCCTGATGCTGCTCGAGGACCGGCTGGGCGATTTGAGCGGGCTCGACGCGGTGGTGATCGGCCGCTCGAACATCGTCGGCAAGCCGATGGCGGCGCTGCTGACCCGCGCGAGCGCGACGGTGACGCTAGTCCATTCCAGGACGCGCAATTTGCCGCACTATCTGAAGCATGCCGATATCGTCGTCGCGGCGGTGGGCCGGGCGCATTTCGTCAAGGGCGAGTGGCTGAAGCCGGGCGCGACGGTGATCGACGTGGGCATCAACCGGACGGACGCGGGCCTGGTCGGCGATGTCGACTTCGACAGCGCGGCGAGCGTGGCGGGCGCGATCACGCCGGTGCCGGGCGGCGTCGGGCCGATGACGATCGCCTGCCTGCTGCGCAACACCCTGGTCGCGGCGCACCGCAATGCCGGCGTGCCGCTGGCCAAGGGCGCGATATGATCCTTGCCGCGCTGATCCTCCAGGCCGCGGCGCCGCAGAGCGCTGTCGATGCCGAGCGCGCATTCAACGCGGCGGCCCAGGCCAAGGGCCAGTGGACGGCGTTCCGCGAATATGCGGCGGAGGGCGCGACGATGCTCGTGCCGCAGCCGGTGAAGGCGCAGGACTGGCTGAAGGATCGCAAGGATCCGCCAAGGTCCATCACTTGGTGGCCGACGGAGAGCTATGTTTCATGCGACGGCAACTATGCGGTGAACAGCGGCGGCGTGCGTTGGCCGGGCGGTAAGGTCGGTTATTTTACGACCGTCTGGAAGCGCCAGGTAGATGGCAGCTGGCAATGGCGGCTCGACCATGGCGACAAGCTGAAAAGCGATCGCGGCCGCCCGGTCGAGCCGAAGCTGGTCCGGGCATCCTGCGCACCGTTGCCGCAGCCGATTATGTCGTCGATCCTCTCGACCCCGGGTGCGAAGCTGGGGGATGGTGCTTCATCCGACGGGACGATCCGGTGGCATTGGCAGGTTACGCCCGATGGCGCGCGCATATTCACCGTGTGGATCTGGAATGGCGACGCGTTCGAGGTATGCGTTTCCGACGGAGTGGCTGCACCGAAATGATCGAGCTGTTCATTTCCGCCTTCGTCACCTTCTTCGTGGTGATCGATCCGCCCGGCTGCGCGCCGATCTTCGCGGGGCTCACCGCCGGCACCAGCGCGGCGCATCGCCGGGCGATGGCGGTGCGCGCGGTGGTGGTCGCCGCGGTCATCCTGTTCGGCTTCGCGCTGTTCGGCGAGGTGCTGCTGCGCGCGCTCGGCATCAGCCTCAACGCCTTCAAGATCGCCGGCGGCATCATGCTGTTCCTGATCGCGCTCGAAATGGTGTTCGAGAAGCGCACCGAGCGGCGCGAGGACCGGGCCGAGAAGGTGAAGGCCAGCGAGCCGACCGACATCTCGATCTTCCCGATGGCGATGCCGATGATCGCGGGCCCCGGCTCGATCGCCTCGGTGATGCTGCTGATGTCGCAGAACAATGGCGTCGAGCGGACGACGGTGGTGCTGGCGGCGATGGCGGCCATCCTGCTGCTCACCATGCTGGCGCTGCTCGCCGCCGGTCCGCTGATGCGCGTGGTGGGGGCGAAGATCGAGGCGGTGGTGTCGCGGCTGCTCGGCGTGCTGCTGGGCGCGCTGGCGGTGCAGTTCGTGATCGACGGGATCAGCGCGGCGCTGGTCGCGGGGCGGGCGGCGACGGGGCACTGAGGCCCCGGAAGGCGTTCAGCGTTTCGCGGGTTCCGCCGGCATTTCCGGCAGGTCGTAGCGGATCCGCCACAGCTTGAACGGCAGCGGCTTGCCCGGCTGGACCGCGCGCAGCGGCACCGGCTCGAGCCAGTTCGGCACCTCGCCCTTCGCCAGCTGCGCATAGAAGCCGTTCGGCCCGCGGCTGCGGTAGAGCGTCGTCTCCGACAGGTTCGGACAGATCAGCAGATATTGCGCCTTGTGCGCGGCGGCGATCGGCCGGAAGTTCGGCGTCGCCCAGGTGAAGGCGTGGTGGACGTCGAGGATCGCGCGGCCGTTGCGGTGATAGGGGCCGGCGATGCCGCTGTGATGCGTGACGGTGATCAGGCGCGGGCCCAGATCGACATGCGTGAAGACGATCCCGGCCGGCACGTCGTCGAGCACGCGCAGGTTGCTCATCCGCGCGCAGGCGGCGTTGGCGGCGGCGACCTTGTCCGGCGGCGCCGGCTTGCCCGGCTTGGCGTCGTTGCCGGCGGAGAAGAAGGGCACGACCAGCCCGGCCCACAGGCCCGAGAGCAGCAGGAAGGCGAAGACCGTGCCCAGCACGCGGACGAAGATGCCGAGCAGCCGCGCGGCCCCCTCGCCGATCCAGCGCGCGAAGGGCGCGCGGATGCCCAGGAACCACGGAATGGCGACGACCAGCAATGCCACCGATCCCGGCACCGCCAGCAGCTGCGCGGCAGGCGCGGCACGCACCTGCCAGAGGAGCATCGCGCTCGCGAATGCCGTGAACAGCGCCACCGCCGCCCAGCCGACCAGCGCCTCGCCGCGGCGCGCGCGCCAGGTGGCGAAGAGCGCGCCGAGCGTGCCGATCACCGGCAGCACCGCCATCGGGAAGGCGGTCTTGAAGGCGTGCTTGTAGATCGGCCGCGCCTCGCGGACATTGTTGAGCCAGGTATTGGCGAGCTCGTCCGAGACCTGTTCGGGGCGGCCCAGGCATTGCGGGAACAGCAGGGCGAAGCCGGCGACGATCGCCGCGCCGGCCAGCGCGGCAAGGACGAGGCGGACCCGGCGGTCGGCCGGGTTGCGCAGCGACAGCGCGAAGAGCAGGGCGCCGGCGGCGACCATCACGGTCAGCCATACGGGCGTGAGCGCGTCGCAGCGCATCGCCTGGTTGGCGTTCGAGGCGAAGAGCGCGAAGCCGAGCGCCGAGCCGCCGCCGAGCGTCAGGCCATAGACCTGCATGCGGCGCACATCGTCGCGATCCCAGATCCAGCGCAGCGCGATGATCGCGCCGGCCATCGCGCAATAGGGCAGCATCTCGAGCCCGATGGTGAGCGAGGCGGCGCTGGACAGGCCGACAACGGCGCCGCCGCGGGCGCGGCGCGGATCGGCGAGCCCGGCGACGGTCATCGCCAGGAACGCCAGCTGCCAGCCATGATGGTCGATCCGCATCGGCGCGAACATCGACATGGTGGAGGCGCAGCCCATCAGGACGATCAGCGCCACCGGCCAGGCCCAGGGCGCCACGAGCCGGCGCACGGCGAGCGAGAGCCCGGCCATGGCAAGCGCCAGCGGCAGCAGCGGCGCGAGGCCGCACGCCCATTTCTCGGCGGTGGCGGTGCCGACGAACGGCTTGAAGGCGAGGATCAGCCCGGCGATCGGCAGGTCGACCAGGCGCGACCAGTGGATGTCGAACCCGCCCAGCGCCGGATCGAGGCGATATTGCCGTAGATCGTACCAGCCCTGGCCCGCCAGCCAGGCGCGGACCTGCATCAGGCGCATATTGTCGTCGGTATCGCCGAGCAGCAGCCAATAGATGTTGCCCTGCCGGTCGTGGAGGAACCAGGCGACCACGCAGAACCAGAAGAGCGCCATCCAGCGCAGCCAGTTGCGGTCCAGTTCTCGGTCGAGGCGGAACCCGCCCTTGGCTTCTGGCGTCAAAATCGCTTCCCTCGCTCCGCGCCACGCATTAGGGCGACCGGCGGTTCTTGGGCAAGCGATTGTGGCGGCGGTAATCAGGCGATTCGAAGAGATGTGGGCGAATGGCGTGTTCGGGCAGCTCGTGCGCTTCGGCATCGTCGGGCTGGCGTCGACCTTCGTCTATGCCCTGGTCTATTGGCCGCTCGCCACCTATGCGATCCCGCCGGTGCTCGCGTCGATCGCGGGCTTCCTGGTCGCGGTGGTCTTCGGCTATGTCTTTCACAGCCGCTGGAGCTTCAAGGGGCATGAAGCGGAAGGCGGCGTCGGCACCCAGTCCAAGTTCGTTGCGGTCCAGTCGGTCGGCATGGCGATGAACGCGGGCTTCACCTGGGTGATCACCGGGCCGCTGCACCAGCAGACCTGGGTGCCGCTGCTTCCCGTCGTCTTCGTGACGCCGCTCGTTACCTTCGCGCTCAACCGCTATCTGGTATTCAAATAAGATGGACCGCATCGTCTACGAGCGCATGGCCGCCCACGACACCACCCATTGGTGGTATCGCGCGCGCCGCGAGATCCTTTCCGACTATCTGAAGCGCTATGCCGGCATTCCGGGCGGCGCGCGCATCCTCGAGATCGGCTGCGGCACCGGCCACAATCTGCCGATGCTGGCCCAGTTCGGCGAGATCGACGCGATCGAGATCGACGAGATCGCCGCCGCCAAGGCGAGCGAGCGGCTGGGCAAGCAGGTCGGCTCGTCGCCGCTGCCCGAGCTCGCCGGCGTGGCGGATGCCAGTTACGACCTGGTGGCGGTGCTCGACGTGGTCGAACATGTCGAGGACGATGTCGCGGCGTTGCAGGCGATCGCCCGGGTGCTCAAGCCTGGCGGCAAGATCCTGATCACCGTGCCGGCCCATCAATGGATGTGGAGCGCGCACGACGTGGTGAACCACCACAAGCGCCGCTATTCCAAGGCGACGCTGACCGCCTCGCTGCACAAGGCCGGGCTCGGCTGGCAGAAGCTGCGCTGGTTCAACTCGCTGCTCTTTCCGGTGGCAGTGGCGGCGCGCTTCGTCGGCAAGCTGACCGGCAAGGACGACAGCGACGATTCCCCGCCGCCCAGGCCGCTCAACGCCGCGTTCGAAACGGTGTTCGGGCTGGAGCGCCATCTGCTCGGCCGGCTGCCGATGCCCCCGGGCCTGTCGATCATCGTGCTGGCCGAGCCGAAGCAGTAACCGTCATCCCCGCCACCATGCGTCACCCCGGCGAAAGCCGGGGTCTCGTGCGGTTCCTGTCCCGCGCTACGGCATGAGATCCCGGCTTTCGCCGGGATGACGGTGGTGCTCAGACTTCGCGCGGCGTCACCGGCGAGACGCTGACCTCGCCCGAATCGGCATAGCGATAGCCAAGCGAGGCATGGCCCATCACCGGCCCGGCGACGTCCGCGACGATGTAGAGCGGCCGGCGCTTCGACTCGACATAGAGCCGGCCGAGATACTCGCCGATCATGCCGAGCACGAACATCTGCACCGCGCCCAGCACGACGACGACCAGCATCAGCGAGGTCCAGCCGGGGATCGCCGCGCCCATCAGGAAGCCGGCGAAGATGTAGAGCACCAGCAGCGCCGACAGGCCGGTGAGCACCAGGCCGACATGGCTGGCGAAGCGCAGCGGCGCGGTGGAGAAGCCGGTGATCGCGTCCAGGGCGAAGCGGATCATCTTGCCGAGCGGATATTTGCTCTCGCCGGCATGCCGCTCGTGCCGGTCATAGGGGAAGGGCACCTGCTTGAAGCCCACCCAGGCGACCATGCCGCGGATGAAGCGCGCCTGCTCGGGCAGCGACAGAAAGGCATCGAGCGCGCGTCGCGTCATCAGGCGGAAATCGCCGGTGTCGAGCGGGATCGGCGTGTCGGTGATCCGATCGAGCATGCGGTAGAAGAAGGCGGCGGTGATCTTCTTGAAGATCGTCTCGCCGTCACGCTTGCGGCGCACCGCATAGACCACGTCGGCACCCTGTGAGCGCATCGCGGCGCGCATGTCGGCCAGCAGCTCGGGCGGGTCCTGCAGGTCGGCGTCGATGATCAGGATCTCCTCGCCCGCGCACAGGTCCAGCCCGGCGGTGAGCGCGAGCTGATGGCCATGGTTGCGCGAGAGGTTGATCGCGACGAGGCGCGGATCGCTTGCGGAGAGGCGCTGCATCACGTCCCAGCTCCTGTCGCGCGAGCCGTCGTTGATCAGCACGATTTCATAGTCGTCGCCCACCGCGGCGCGGGCGGCGCCGGAGACGCGGCCGTGCAGCATCTCGAGGCACGCCTCTTCATTGTAGCAGGGGATGACGACGGAGAGTTTGGGCCGCTTTTGCATGACCGGACGCTCTAGCGTCGCGACGAGCCGCCGTCGAGCGGCATGGATGCCTCGCCCGCAACGCGACCGCCTCTGCCCACGCTTCTCCCCGTTACGGGGTTGACGCTCCGCTGCCAGGGAAGCTAACGCACATCGCAATTGAGAATCACTTGCATTATCAGAAAGGGTTTCGGGGCATGCGGCGGACGAGCATGGGGATCAGCCTTTGGGCGCTGGCGGCGGCGCTGCCGGCCCAGGCACAGGAGACGAAGGGCGCCGAGCAGCAGCAGGATTCGACGATCACCGTCACCGCCACGCGCATCCCGGCCGATGTGAAGGAAGTGCCGGCCACCGTCAGCGTGATCGACGAGAAGAAGATCGCCGACCAGCTGGTGACCGACATCAGGGATCTGGTCCGCTACGAGCCGGGCATCAGCGTGCCGCGCGGGCCGACCCGCTTCGGCGCGGCGCTGGGCGTCACCGGCCGCGCCGGCAATGAAGGCTTCATCGTCCGGGGCATCGGCGGCAACCGCGTGCTGATCCAGGTCGATGGCGTGCGGGTGCCCGACGGCTTCACCTTCGGCGCCCAGTCGGCCGGCCGCGACTATGTCGATATCGGCCTGGTCAAGTCGGTCGAGATCCTGCGCGGCCCGGCTTCGGCGCTCTACGGCAGCGACGGGCTGGCCGGGGCGATCAGCTTCACCACCAGCGATCCGGCCGACTTCCTCGGCGGCGGCAAGAAGATCGGCGGCCTGGTCCGCGCCGGCTACAGCTCGGCGGACAACGAGTTCGCCGAGACCGGCATCGTCGCCGGCCGCTTCGGCGACGTCTCGGCGATGCTCTCCTATACCCGCCGCGACTTCCACGAGCTCGACAACAAGGGCAGCAAGGGCGGCACCGGCTCGGCGCGCACCGAGCCCAATCCGCAGGATGGCCGCACCAACGCCGTGCTCGGCCGCATCGTCTACGAGCCCGATGCCCGGAACCGCTTCCGCATCACCGGCGAATATCAGGACAGCCATGTCTTCACCAATGTGCTGACCGGCCTGAGCGCCACGGTCGACCTGCTCCAGGCCCGCGACACCACCAGGCGCGGCCGCATCGCGGGCGACTGGTTCTGGAAGGGCGACGGCCTGTTCGACCATGCCCGCCTCAGCGTCTGGTGGCAGGATGGCGAGAACCGCCAGTTCACCGACGAGGACCGCACCCCCGCAGCGGACCGCGAACGCCTGAACACCTTCGAGAACACCGTGTTCGGCGGCTCGGTCGAAGTCGGCGCGCGCTTCGCGACCGGCGCGGCGACGCACCGCCTGCTCATCGGCGGCGACATCAGCAGGACGCATCAGGAAGGGCTGCGCGACGGCAAGGTGCCGCCGGCGGGCGAAACCTTCCCGACCCGCGCCTTTCCCGAGACCGACTATGTGCTGGCCGGCGCCTTCATCGCCGACGAGATCGTGCTCGGCCCGGTATCGCTCTATCCCGCCCTGCGCTTCGACGCCTATGACCTGTCGCCGAGGCGCGACCCGCTACTGCCGAGCTTCAACGGCGCCGCCCAGTCCGGCTCGCGCGTCTCGCCCAAGCTCGGCGCGGTGGTGCGGCTGAGCGACGAGATCCGGCTGTTCGCCAACTATGCCCAGGGCTTCAAGGCGCCCGAGCCGAGCCAGGTGAACCAGTTCTTCTCGAACCTCGCCTTCGGCTACACCTCGCGGCCCAACCCGAACCTGCGGCCCGAAAGCAGCGAGAGCTGGGAAGCGGGCTTCCGCCTGAACAGCGGGCCGGTCAGCCTCGACGTCACCGGGTTCATCGCCGACTATGACGACTTCATCTCGCAGGAAGTGACCGGCGGCGCCGGCACTCCGGCCAATCCCGCCATCTACCAGTTCATCAATATCGACCGTGCCCGGGTGAAGGGCGCCGAGGCGCGGTTCCAGGCCCGCTCGGCCAATGGCCTCTCCGGCACGCTCGCCTTGGCCTATGCCCAGGGCGAGCAGATCGAGCCGAACGGCGTGCGCAATCCGCTCTCCACCGTCGATCCCCTGAAACTGGTGATCGGCCTGGGCTATCGCGCGCCGGACGGGCGCTTCGGCGCCGACCTGACCGCGACGCACAGCGCCCAGAAGGAGCTGAGCGCCACCACCGGCGTGTGCGGCGCCACGCCCTGCTATCGCCCCGACGGCTTCACCATCCTCGACGCGACGGCCTTTTTCCGCATCGCCGACGGGCTGACGCTGCGCGCCGGCATATTCAACATCTTCGACAGGAAATATGCCTGGTGGAACGATGTGCGGGGCTTGGGCCTGACATCGACGACCAACGGGCAGACGGTGCCGATCAGCGCCGATTCCTACACCCAGCCGGGCCGCAACGGCTCGGTTTCCATCAGCTACCGCTTCTGAGGACCAGGATCATGAGGACGCTGCTTTTCCCGATTGCATTGCTGCTGCTGGCGCCGGCGCCGGTGCTCGCCCAGCCGGCGCCCGCCCCGGCCCCGGTGGCCGGAGCGGCCTTCGAGGCCGACCGCGCCGACATCCTCGCCATGGCGGGGACGTACAAGGTGAAGTTCGACATGCAGGAGAGCACTTCCTGGCGCGCAGACTATGCCCCGATCCCGGCAAAGGTCTCGGGCGGCGACGAAGTCGTCCGGGTGATCGAGGACAAGGGCACGACGATCCGGCTCCAGCATCTGCTCGTCGTCGACATGGGCGACGGCAAGAAGATGGTGATCAAGCATTGGCGGCAGGACTGGCAATATGCGCCGGCCAGGGTGCTGGTCTATGCGGACCGCGATGCCTGGACCTGGGCCGAGGTGCCCGCCGCCGAGCGCCAGGGCGCCTGGTCGCAGACCGTCTACCAGGTCGATGATTCCCCCCGCTATGGCGGCTGGGGCAAGTGGACCGAGGTCGGCGGGGTGCGCCGCTGGGAATCGAACCGCAGCTGGCGGCCGCTCGCCCGGCGCGACGCGGTGCGCGGCCCGGTCTATGACCGCTATCTGGGCGTCAACCGCCATGCCATCGCGCCGGCCGGCTGGATCCACTGGCAGGACAATCTGAAGATGGACGGCAAGACCGCGCCCGTCGTCCAGGAATATGTCCTCAACAGCTATACGAAATTCGCGGGCTTCGACGTGAAGGCGGCGGACGATTACTGGGCGGCGACCAAAGGCTATTGGGCCGCGATCCGCGCCGAATGGGACCGGATCGCCGCGGCCAAGGGCGGCATCCGCATCACCGAGGAAGCCGATCACGGCACGGTGATTGCCGGCCGCGTGCTCGAGATCGCCGACGAGATCCAGCAGGGCAAGACCCGCGAGGCCGATGGGATCAGGACCGCCCGGGCGCTGATGGACCAGGCGACCAGGGCCGCACGGTAGATTCCCCCCTCGGGAAAGGCCCGCTTTCCTTGGTCGGAGCGGGCTGGGGGCGAGCACGGTTCCCAAGCCCGTGCCCGCCCCCTTTTTTTGCCCGCGGACGGGGAACGTTCAACCGGACGGTTGCATGATTCGTTGAATCTATTGTCCCATCTGCATGGGCGCGGGGCGACATGCCGCCGGATGGTCGAAGGCCGGGTTGAGTCCGGCCCTCCCCGGCGGCGCGGGGCGAGAGTGGCGAAGGTTCGACGGTGAGAAAGAGCCTGTCGAGCCTGGCAGGGCAAATCCTACATTGGAAGGGCAGTCTCGAAGCGCGGCGGGCGGATGGCCCGCCCCGGCCGCGAAGGACCGGGGCGGGCTGGCCGGCTATTGCGTGAAGAACTGCTGCACCACCAGATAGCTGGCGCGGGGCGTCAGCGCGTCGGCGACGCCGCCGGTGAGCCAGCCGTCGCTGGCGATCGCCCGGTCGGTGGAGTTCCGGCCGACGGGCAGGACCGAGCAGAGGCCGAACCACTCCTCTTCCCAGGTGGTGTAGAATTGCGCGTTCGCCGGGCCCCAGGGGGCGATGGCGGTGTCGCGGAAATCATGCACGCCGGCCGCCGTCTGGATCGTCGTCGCGTTGGTGACCGTCGGATCCATCCATTTGTACCATTCGTCGGAGAATTCGAAGACCTGGACGCCCTGAAGGAGCTGATCGGCCGCGGCGACCGACGGGCTGCCCACCTGGAAGCCGGCCGCCGCCTGGAGATAGGCATAGAGCGCGACTGCCGGGCCGGCCGCCGCCGGGGGATTCGCCGCGGTCCGCAGCTCGTCGAGCAGCGTGCCGTAGATCGTCGCGTCCAGCTGCATCCAGCTCGGCGACGGCAGGCCGGGATTGGCGGGATTCTGGGGCACGCCCTGGAAGAGCCAGTAATTCCCGGTATCGCTGTCATAGGCGACCAGCCCGCCGGCATTGTAGCTGGGATTGTCGGTGAAGAAGGTCGACGACGTTCGCGCCGTGCTGGTGGTGGTGACGACTGCCAGGCTCTCCTGGCCCAGCACCGTGCCCGGGATATAGGACGAGAGGACCGCCTGATTGGAGGTCGCATCCCAGGTCGCCACTTCCCCGTTGGGATTCGCCACATAGGGATCGTTGCCGCCCAGCGTGCCGAAGCCGACACCTGCGACCTGGGTGAAGCGCATCGCCTGCGGAATGCCGATCTCGCTCAGCACGACCGGCGCCATCGGCTGGCCGGCGGCCTTGCGCGCGCTGAGATAGGCGATGATCGGCGTGCTCGCGATGGGGGCTGCGTAGAGATTCCAGCCCCATAGATCCAGGGCGTAGACATCGGTGGCATAAGCGGGGCGGTTGGTGCCGGCCGTCGTCGTGATGTTGCCGTTGCTGTCGACATAGAGCGGCTGGGTGGCCGGCGGGCTGGTCGGTGGCGGGTTGGTGGGGACCGGTGGCGATTCATACTGGACCAGCTGGGTCGTCAGCGTGGCGATGTCGTCCTGCATCGCGGCGATGGTGAGCTTGTTCGGCGCGCCCTGTTTCAGGGCCGCGCCCACTGCGTTCAGAAAGTCCCAATATTCGCGATATTCATAGGTGCCGCTCGGGCCCGGCTGGTTCGTCTCGTTGGTGACGTAGAAGCCGGCCAGGGCCGGGTGATGGCCATAGCTCTGGCCCAGCCAGGTCGCCGTATCGAGATAATATTGCTGGATCTGGGTATATTGATAGCCCGGCGCCGGGGCCGTGTTCGCCGAATAGAAGGCGGCCGTCGACACGCCGACCGACAGGAACACGTAGATCGGATCGACGCCGCCGTTCCAGCACATGTCGAGAAAGACGTCGTGGCAATAATGATACCAATAGGGCGGCGCCTGCTTCACGTCGGCGCCCTGGGGCATATAGGTCGGATATTCGGTGCCGTTGGCCGCGACGTAGCGGATCGGGCCGAGTACGGTCCAGTCGATCGCGCTGTTGTCGGCCGAGGGCACCACCGTTCCCTTGCCGTCCGGTTTCGACATGGTGGAGGGCGGCATGTTGAAGCTGCCATAGACGCCGATATTGTTGGCGCCGAGCTGGCGGATCAGGCCGTTCGGCCCGACATCGCGATTCCAGATCGGCTGGTACATGATCATGGTCGTGGCGTCGGGGCCGGGATTCTGCATGCCGATATAGTAGAAGTCGCCCATCGGCGATCCGGCGGCGCCGCCATTGATGTCGAGCGGAGTCGGCTGGTAGCGGACGCCCTTGAAGACGAAGGGTTGCGGGGTTCCCGCGACGCCGGACGTGACCTGGGCGACCATCACCTGGCCGTTCGCGATGCTCCACATGGTATCGGCGTCCGGATAGAGGCCGGAATAGCCGACGGGCTGCTGGGGCGGCAATGTGGGCGGCGGTGGGGATGGAGGCGTGGCCATGATCTTCCTCTCGCTGTCGCCGGACGCTCGCGGCGAGCGCCGGTCCGGATGGGCGAGCGGAAGGGCGCGCGAGATTCATCGGGGTTCGGACATTGCTGGCATGTGAAGTCGGCCCCCGCCGCTCCTCGCCAGTCTAGCCGGGCGCGGCACGGATACGAAACGAAGTTGGCAGCGAAATGGTGGCTTATCGCCCCTGGATCGGTGCGGCCCCGGCCATTGCCGGCATCGCTTCGAGAGGTACCCTGGGTCGGGGACTCATTTTAAGCCACGCAGGGATAAGGGCGACGAGAGCGATGGCAGCGAGGTAGTTAGAGGCGTGCCGATCGTATCTAGTGGCGATACGCCGCCAGCTTGAGGCGGCAGAAGAGGCGTTCGATGACGTTCCTGCGGCGATAGATGCGCTTGTCGAGCGGGTAGGGTTTGCGTCGCGAGGCGGTGGAGGGGATGACGGGCTTGATGCGGCGTTGCTTTAACCAGTTGCGCAAACTGTCGGCATCATAGGCCTTGTCGGCGAGCAGGCGCCTGGCTGGCGTTGCGCGGCTCAGCAGCGGTATCGCGACACTGATATCGGCAATGTTGCCCGGCGTCAGCGTGAAGGCGACCGGTCTGCCGCGATCGTCGGCCAGGCAATGGCGTAGGCTTCGTAAACTTTCGCCGCATCTGGGGGTGCGATCCCGTCGCCGGCTCGTTACAGATGATACGAAACAGGTGGCGCTCACGCCCCTGACCGGAGAGACTGCATGACCGACGAGACCGAAGCCGACCTGACCGGCGCCACCCCGCGGCGCCGCCCCAAGGCGGATGTCGACACGGTCGGCGGACGCAAGCTCAAGCCCGCCACCCTGATGATGGGCCATGGCTTCGACCCGATGCTCTCGGAAGGCTCGCTCAAGCCGCCGATCTTCCTCACCTCCACCTTCGTCTTCCCCAACGCCGCCGCCGGCAAGCGCCATTTCGAGGGCGTCACCGGCAAGCGCCCGGGCGGTGCCGAGGGCCTGGTCTATTCGCGCTTCAACGGCCCGAACCAGGAGATCCTCGAGGATCGCCTGGGCGTGTGGGAAGGCGCGGAGGACGCGCTGGCCTTTTCCAGCGGCATGTCGGCGATCGCCACACTGTTCCTCTCGATGGTCAAGCCCGGCGACACGATCGTCCATTCCGGACCGCTCTATGCCGCGACCGAGACGCTGATCGCCCGCATCCTCGGCCGCTTCGGCGTGCACTGGCTCGACTTTCCCGCCGGCGCCACGCGCGAGGAGATCGACGCGGTGCTGGGCAAGGCCGCCAGCGGCAACGTCGCGCTGATCTATCTCGAATCGCCGGCCAACCCCACCAACGCGCTGGTCGATGTCGAAGCCGTGGCCGCCAGCCGCGACGCGATCTTCAAGGGACCGCACAAGCCGCCGATCGCGATCGACAATACGTTCTTAGGTCCGCTGTGGGCCAAACCGCTTCAGCAGGGCGCCGATATCGTCGTCTATTCGCTGACCAAATATGCCGGCGGCCATTCGGACCTGGTGGCAGGCGGCGTGCTCGGCTCGAAGGAGCACATCAACACGATCCGGCTGATGCGCAACACGATCGGCACGATCTGCGATCCCAATACCGCCTGGATGCTGCTCCGCAGCCTCGAGACGCTGGAACTGCGCATGTCGCGCGCCGGCGAGAATGCCGTGAAGGTCTGCGAGTTCCTGCGCACCCACCCCAAGGTGGAGCATGTCGGCTATCTCGGCTTCCTCGAGGAAGGCTCGCGCCAGGCCGACATCTATCGGCGCCACTGCACGGGCGCGGGCTCGACCTTCTCGCTCTATCTCAAGGGCGGCGAGAAGGAGGCGTTCGCCTTTCTCGACAGCCTCAAGATCGCCAAGCTCGCGGTGTCGCTGGGCGGCACCGAGACGCTGGCCAGCCACCCGGCGGGCATGACGCATCTTTCGGTGCCCGATGCGCGCAAGCAGGCGCTGGGCATCACCGACAATCTCGTCCGCATCTCGATCGGCGTCGAGGATGCCGACGATCTGATCGCCGATTTCGAGGAAGCGCTGAAGGCAGTCTGAGCAAGAATCAGGAACTTCCGGTCCCCGGCCAAGGTCGGCGCCCGGTATCGACGTAATTGAGGAGGCCGGGAAACCTCTCGAACGACATTGCAACCGGCCTGTGCCGGGGAACTGCAAGGTTCGCGAGAGTTGATTGAGATCAAGGGCCGGCAGGTATATCTTGCCGGCCCGAGGGGGAACTCGGTCATGATCGGACTTTCACGCTTCCTGGCTCTGCTCGCGGCGCCGCTGCTCGTGCTGCCCGCCGCGGCGCAGCCCGGCGATACGACCGGCAACACGGCCGGCGACATGGCCGGCATGCATGCCGGGCACGGCTTCCCGCAGACGCTCGCCGACTGGGCGCATGGCGCGCAGCTCTTCCCGGATCTCGGCAGCTTCCACCGCGACGCAGGGACGAAGGTGCCCGCCGCCCAGGCCTATTTCGACCAGGGCATGCGCCTGCTCTGGGCGTTCAACCATGACGAGGCGGCGCGCAGCTTCGCCAAGGCGACGGAGGCCGATCCCCGGTGCGGCATCTGCCATTGGGGCGTCGCGCTCACGCTGGGCCCCAATTACAACATGCCGATGATGGCGGCGGCCCGCGCCCGGGTGGCATGGGAATCGCTGAAGAAGGCCGAGGCGCTGGCGCCCGGCGCCACGCCCGCCAATCGCGCGCTGATCCAGGCCCTCGCCCGGCGCTACACCGGCCCGCAGCCGGTCGACGCCGGCAACAGCGCGCCCCTGCTCGCCGCGTTCGGCGACGCGATGCGCGGCGCGGCCAGGGCCTTTCCCCAGGACGACGACATCCTCACCCTCTTCGCCGAAGCGCAGATGAACCGTAACCCGTGGAAGCTGTGGAACGGCGACGGCACTCCGGCCCGGGACACGCCCGAGATCGTCGCCACGCTGGAGACGGTGCTGGCCCGCAACCCGCATCATCCCGGCGCCAACCATTATTACATCCATGCCGTCGAGGCATCGACCGAGCCGGCCAGGGCCGTCGGCGCGGCCGAGCGGATCGGCACGATGATGCCCGGCGCCGGCCATGTCGTGCACATGCCCTCGCACATCCTCCAGCGCGTCGGCCGCTATGCGGAATCGGCCGAGGCGAACCGCCGCGCCGATGCGGCGGACAAGGCCTATTACGCCCGGACCGCGGCGATCGACTATTATCCGATGTACTCGGCGCACAATCTCCAGTTCCTCGCCGCCTCCACGGCGATGGAGGGGCGCAGCGCCGAGACGATCAAGGCGCTGCGCGACGTGCGGCTGGTGTTCACCGACGATCAGGCCGCCGCCATGCCCGGCATGGATTGGGGGATCGGCTATCTCTACCAGGCACTGGTCCGCTTCGGCCGCTGGGACGAGATGCTGGCCGAGCCCCGGCCCGATGCGCGGCTGCTCGACCTGACCGTCAACTGGCTGTCGGCCCGCACCATCGCGCTCGCCGCCACGGGCAAGCTCCCGGCGGCCGAGGCCGAGCTGGCCGGGCTCAAGGCCAGGATCGCCGCTGCCCCCGCCGATGCGCTGGCCGGCATGAACCTGGCCGCGCCGCTCTTCCGCATCGCCGCGCTGCGTGCCGAGGCGCGGATCGCGCTCGCCCGGAAGGACGGCCCCCGCGCGATCGCGCTGCTGCGCGAAGCGGTCACCGTCGAGGACGGGCTGTCGTACAACGAGCCGTCGGACGAATTCTTCCCCACCCGCCACCTGCTCGGCGCCGCCCTGCTCGACGGCGGCAAGGCGGCGGAGGCCGAGGCGGTGTTCCGCGAAGACCTGGATCCCCGGCGCAATCCGCGCAACGGCTGGGCCCTGCTCGGCCTCGCCCAGGCGCTGAAGGCGCAGGGCAAGGATGCGGGCGCGGCGGAGAAGGACTTCGCCGCCGCCTGGAACCGGGCGGACGTGAAGCTAGCCGCGCCGGCCTTTTAGCGCCGCGGCCAGAAGATCGGCCATCACGCGATGGTCCGCGAGCGATGGGTGCCAGTTGCACCCGGTCATCGCGAGGGCGGGCACCCGCACCGCCATCGCGCCGGTGGCCGCGGCCACCGCGGCGACCTCGGCGTGGAAATTGCCGGCGGCCATCAGCACCAGCCGGGCCTGGGGCCGGCGCCGCCGGAGCTCTTTCACAAAGTCGATATAGCGGGCGCGATAGGCGGCCCGCAGCGCCGTTTCGTCGGCCCAGGCCTCGCCGGCGTGGAGCGGCGTCGAGAAGTCGTTGGTGCCGAGGTTGACGACGATCGCCCAGGGCTTCCAGCCCGGATCGGGCGCGGCCGGCGCCGGTTCGCCGGGAAGCGCGCGGGGATAGAGAAAGGGCAGGCTCTCGCCCGGGAACTTGCCGGCATAGTTGCGGACGACGCCATAGCCCGAATAGGCGATCACCCGGTAATCGGCGCCCAGCCGCCGGGCGAGGAGCGGCCCGAAGGCCTGGCTGGTGTCGGTCATGTCGTGGACCTGCTGCGCCGTGCAGGTGCGCGTGGCGGAGAGGTTGCCATAGCCCACGCTGTGCGAATCGCCGATGAACTCGATCCCGCCGGCCCGGGCGGGCGCGGGGAGCGGCGCGCCATGCGTGAAGAAGCCGAAAAAGCTGCTGCTGCCCGACTGGCTCTCGGTCAGCTTGTCGATGCGGATGGCGTGGACGCCGGGCCTGAGCCCGGCGATCTTCACGGTCGCGGGCCCCGGCGTCACCAGGGTCTGGAACGGCTTGCCGTCCAGGCTCACCCGCAGGAAGTCGCCCCGGGTCTCGACCCGGGCGATGACGTCGGTGCCGCGAAAGCGCGCCTCGACATAGGTGCCCGGCCAGCCGAGCCGCATCTCGCCGCCCTGCACCACCGCGCGGCCGCCGACATGGACGGCCAGCCGCCTGCCTTCCTGCACGGGCGCGGCGGAGAGGATGAGCGGGGCGAGCAGGGCAAGGGCAAGGCGCTTCATCGCGCCATCCTAGCCGGTCCCGTGCATGCGCGAAATCGCGACTCCGATCCGGGTTGGAGGCGCGGCGCGGCTCTGCTCTAACAGGGAGCATGACCGCGCCCCTTCGCACCGGCCTCGCCGCGCTCGTCGCCCTGTCGTTCGCCACCGCGCCGCTCGCGGCGCAGACGTCCGGCGAATCCACCTATGACGCCGCGGATCCCTTCATCGGCACCGGCGGCGAAGGCCATACCTTCCCGGGAGCGGTTGCGCCCTTCGGCATGATCCAGCTGAGCCCGGATACCGACACGACTTGCGTGATCCGCAAATGCTACGGCCATGCCGCCGGGTATCGCTACGAGGATCCGACGATCCAGGGCTTCTCGATGACGCATTTCTCGGGCGCCGGCCATTCGGACCTGGGCGACTTTCTGATGATGCCGATGGCCGGCGACGCGATCACGCCCTATCCGGGGGATGCCAAGCATCCCGACATGGGAGGCTATCGCTCCCGCTTCGATCATGCCACGGAACGGGCGGCTCCGGGCTATTATGCCGTCACGCTCGGCGATCCCGGCGTTCGCGCCGAGATGACGGCGGGCACCCGCATCGGCGTCCAGCGCTATACCTTCCCCGCCGGCCAGGCTGCGCATCTTGGCATCGATCTTCAATCGAGCCTCTACAACTATCCCGGCAAGGTGCTGTGGGCCTCGATCCGTATCCGGCCCGACGGCACGATCACGGGCGCGCGCGAAACACGCGGCTGGGCGCCCGCGCGCAAGCTGTTCTTCGCGCTGCGCACCTCGGCACCGATCACCGCCCACCGCTTCGGCAACCTCGAAAGCGACATTCCCTATCGCGGTTTCCAGGGTCCCTCGCGTGGCCGTGCCGATGCGGATCAGGTCCAGGGCCGCGACCTGCATGCGCTTCTCGACTTCGGCACACTCGACAAGCCGCTGGAAGTGAAGGTCGCGATCTCGGCGGTCGACGAGGACGGCGCGATCGCCAATCTCGACAGCGAGCCCGGCGATTTCGACACGGTCCGCGCCTCGACCCGCAAGGCGTGGGAAGCGGCGCTCGGCGCGATCGACATCGATGCACCCGCGCCGATCAAGAAGACCGTCGCCACCGCGCTCTATCACAGCATGATCGCTCCCAGCGTCTTCTCCGATGCCGATGGCCGCTGGCGCGGGCCGGACGATCAGGTGCACCAGGCGAAGGGCTTCACCTTCCACTCGACCTTTTCGCTCTGGGACACGTTCCGTGCCGAGCACCCGCTGCTGCTGCTCACCCAGAGCGAGAAGCGGAACAGCGATTTCGTCGACTCGCTGATCGCCAGCCAGCGGGTGAGCCCCTTCGGCATCCTGCCCGTCTGGCAGTTCCACGGCCGCGAGACCTGGACGATGATCGGCTATCATGCCGTGCCCGTGATCGCCGACGCCTATCTCAAGGGCATTCGCGGCTTCGACCCGCAAGCCGCGCTCGATGCAATGGTGAAGAGCGCCACCTACGGTCCCTATGGCGGCTTGGACCATTATATGCAGCTCGGCTATGTCCCGATCGACCGGGAGCCGGAAGCGGCCTCCAAGACCGTCGAATATGCCTATGACGACTGGACCGTCGCGCGCATGGCCCAGGCAATGGGCAAGGCCGATATCGCCGCCGCCTTCGGGAAGCGCGCCGGCAACTGGCGCAACAGCTTCGATGCGAAGACCGGCTTCCTGCGCGCGCGCAAGGCGGACGGGACTTTCCGCACCCCCTTCGATCCTACCGCGATCAACTATGGCTCGGACTATACCGAGGGCAATGCCTGGCAATATTCCTGGTTCGTGCCCCAGGACCAGGCCGGCATGTTCGCGCTGCTGGGCGGCGACGCGGCGGCGGTGAAGAAGCTCGACGCCATGTTCGACTTCGACAATTCGAAGCTCGACTACAGCCATGCCGAGGACATTGCCGGCCTGATCGGCCAGTATATCCATGGCAACGAGCCGAGCCACCATGTCGCCTATCTCTACGCCTATGCCGGCCAGCCCTGGCGGACGCAGGAACGGCTGACGCAGATCGTCGAAAGCCAGTACAAGCCGGCGCCGGACGGGCTCTCGGGCAATGACGATCTCGGCCAGATGTCCGCCTGGCTCGTGTTCACCGCGCTCGGCTTCTATCCCGTGGCACCGGGCTCGAACGAATATGTGATCGGCCGGCCCTTCCTGGACCGCGCGGCGCTCAACCTGCCGAACGGCAAGCGTTTCACCATCGTCGCGGACGGGCTGTCGAACACGAACAAGTACATCGGCGAGGCCATGCTCAACGGCAAGCCGCTGGCGCGTAGCTATCTGAAGCACGAGGAGATCGTCGCGGGCGGCGAGCTGCGCTTCACCATGCAGGCGACGCCGAACAAGAGCTGGGCGACGGGCAAGGCGGCGCGGCCCTATTCCATGAGCACGGCGCGCTAGGGTCAAAGCCCAATCAGCAAACTCCGTCATCCCCGCGCAGGCGGGGATCCATCTCGTGCGTTCTCCGCGAATACGCCGGTGAAGCTTGCGGGGTACGTCCGGGAGATGGGCCCCCGCCGTCACGGGGATGACGAAATGAGAGTCCGATAACCAGGCAAATCAATGACTTATATGAATCCTCACCCCAGGACGGATCGACATCCAGGCCAAGGATGTGGCTTGGCGGGCCGGAGCGCCTCGAACTGAATTTCATCGTCACCCTGACCCCGGACTGGATCCGGGGTTCAGGGGCCAACGTGCCACCAGCGATATCGCGGCTGGAGAATTGGATGCTCAACCCCGGATCCAGTCCGGGGTCCGCATGACGGCGGGGAGAGGCTTCGACATTCGACTTCCGTCCCTCGCCACCGGAAACGGACGGGACAGAGCTGAATGTCGATCCGTCCTAGGCCCGCTCCGCCGAGCTGACCGCGTCGGCCGCGCGCAGCGCCGCGAGCAGGCGCATCAGGTGCGCGGCGTTGCGCACCTCCAGGTCCATCGTGTTGGTGTGGAAAGTGGTGTCGCGATTGTCCATGCGCAGGCCCAGGATATTGGCCTTGTGCTGGCCGATCAGCGTGGCGACGGCGCCCAGCGCGCCCGGCTCGTTCTTCAGCGTGATCTCGATCTGGGCGATGCCGCCCTCCGCCTTGTCGCCCCAGGTGAGGTCGACCCAATCCTCCTCGGTGGTATCGGCCAGGCTGGGGCAATCGATCCGGTGCACTTCGATCGGCTCGCCGGGCCGGCGGATACCGACGATGCGATCGCCCGGCACCGGCCGGCAATCGACCGAGAAGTGGAAGGCGACGCCCGGGGTGAGGCCCTTGATCTCGATCGCATGCTGCTGCGGCGGCAGGTCGTGCTCGTCCTCGCCCTCGGTCGAGCCGGGCATCAGCGCTTCCATCACCTGGAAATCGGTGAACTGGCGGCGGGCGATCGCTTCCATCAGCGAGGCCTCGTCCTGCAGCTTGAGGCGCTTGAGCGCATCGGGGATCGCGCCCTCGCCCGGCGGCGTCGGCAGCCGCAGCACGATCTCGTCATAGAGCTTGTGGCCGAGCGCGATCGTCTCCTCGCGCTCCTTGTAGCGGATATGGCGGCGGATCGCCGCGCGCGCCTTGCCGGTGATCGCGAAGTTGAGCCAGTTGGCCTGGGGCTCCTGCGCCTTGGAGCGCAGGATCTGGACCTGGTCGCCCTGCTCGATCTCGGTGCGCAGCGGCACGACGCGGCCGTTGATCTTCGCGCCCACCGCTTGGTCGCCCAGGTTCGAATGGACCGCATAGGCGAAGTCGATCGGCGTCGCGCCCTTGGGCAGCTGGATCAGCTCGCCCTTGGGAGTGAAGGCGAAGATGCGATCCTGGTACATCGCCATGCGGGTATGCTCGAGCAGCTCCTCGGGGCTCTCGGCATGCTCCAGAATCTCGATGAGATCCTTGATCCAGCTGACCTGGGTATCGGGCCGGACGTTGCTGGCCTTGTAGGCCCAATGGGCGGCGAGGCCATATTCGGCCTGGGCATGCATGTCGCGCGTGCGGATCTGGATCTCGATGCGCGTGTCGCCGGCATGGATGATGCTGGTGTGGAGCGAGCGATAGCCGTTGCGCTTGGGCGTGGAGATATAGTCCTTGAACCGGCCCGGCACCATCGGCCAGCGCCGGTGGATCACGCCGAGCGCGCGGTAGCATTCCTCCTCGGTGTCGACGATCGCGCGAAAGGCCATGATGTCGCTCAACTGCTCGAGCGAGACGTGGCGCTCCGACATCTTCTTCCAGATCGAATAGGGATGCTTTTCGCGCCCGGTGATCTCGGCGTCGATGCCGCCGCGCGAAAGGAGGAGCTTCAGGCCCGAGGCGATCTTGGCGATGCGGTCCTCGCCCTCGATCTTCAGGCTGTCGAGCCGCTTCTCGATCGATTCATAGGCTTCGGGCTCGAGCTCGCGGAAGGCGAGCGTCTGCATCTCCTTCATGAACTCGTACATGCCGATCCGCTCGGCGAGCGGGGCGTAGATGTCCATCGTCTCGCGGGCGATGCGCTTGCGCTTGTCCGGGTTCTTGATGTGATGGAGCGTGCGCATGTTGTGCAGCCGGTCGGCCAGCTTGACGAGCAGCACGCGGACATCGTCCGACATGGCGAGCAGGAACTTGCGGAGATTCTCGGCGGCGCGCTCGCTCTCGGTCTGCGCCTCGATCTTGGAGAGCTTGGTGACGCCGTCGACCATGCGCGCGACATTGTCGCCGAACAGGCGCTGGATGTCCTCGGGCGTGGCCACCGTGTCTTCCACCGTGTCGTGCAGGATGGCGGTGACGATCGTCTCGTCGTCGAGATGCAGGTCGGTGAGGATGCCGGCCACTTCGATCGGGTGGCTGAAATAGGGGTCGCCGCTGGCGCGCTTCTGGGTGCCGTGCGCGTTGACCGAGAAGACATATGCCCGGTTGAGCATCGCTTCATCGGCATCGGGGTCGTAGCTCAGGACCCGGTCGACAAGTTCATATTGGCGCAGCACGGGATCTAGATGGGGCCCGCTGCTGTTGCTTTGCAATAAATTTGCGCGCTCCGCGGCGCTTTTCGTGCGGTGCCGGCCACTTCGAGGGCGAAGCGGCCGGCCCCGATCAACTCAGTTCGCCTTGGCGTTGCACTTTTCGAGCGCGGCCGCGTCGAAATCGGCGCCGTTGGCGCGGAAGGCCGAGAGCTTGCCGACTTCACGAGCGACGAGCTCGCAGACGATGCCGTCGCGCGCATTCGCCTTGGCGGCGACGCAAGTGCCGGCATCGCACTTCCACAGCGTCGAGCGCGTGACGAGGCTGGTCTTGGCCGGCGCGCTCACCGGCGTGGCGGAATAATAGCCGTTCGGGGCACCCTGCGCGATGCCGGCGGCGGGGACGAGGGCCAGCGTGGCCGCAGCCGCTGCGGCGAAGAAGCGGGTCATGGGAAATCCTCCTGGGGTCAGAACCTGCAGCCTGGGCTGCGGCCCGGTTTTTAATTGACATAGAAGTAAGTTGCAACGAGAAACTTTTGCTGCGGCGCAAGAAGTTACGGCATTCCGTAGCGTCAGCTTTTACGGTAGGATGACAAGTTATGGGTGGTGCCATTCGAGAGTCGCTGCGCCAGCTGGCGAATGACTGCAGCCTGCCGGCGGCGCTGGAAGCGATGGGCGAACGCTGGTCGTTCCTGATCCTGCGCGGCTCGTTCAACGGGCTGCACCATTTCGAGGAATTCCAGTCCGAGCTGGGCATTGCGCGCAACATCCTGGCGAACCGGCTGGCGCGGCTGGTGGACAAGGGCATCCTGCAGCGCCAGCCCTGCGCCGATGATCGCCGCAAGATCGAATACCGCCTGACCGACAAGGGCTATGCGCTGCTGCCGGTGATGGTGTCGCTGCGCCAATGGGGCGAGCGCTGGGAGACGGGGGTGCCGGCCTATCCGGTGCTGGTCGACGCGCGCGACAGCCGCCCGATCCGCGCCGTGCAGGTGCTGAGCCATGACGGACGCGCGCTGGGCAAGGGCGACCTGCTCTGGGCGCTGCCGGAGGATGTGGTGGCGGAGGAGGACGCGGTCGAGGTGAAGGCGGCGGAGTAGGTGGGGCTACCAGACCGCGACGGCCTGGATGTCCACTCGGGTTGGCGTGAAGGGCAGGAACACGACGAGCGGATTCTTGAAGAACCCGCCGCATCCGATCAGCGCGGCGCGTATCCATAGCGCGGATCCGACACGCAGCAGGCTGACCGGACCGCCGAGGCCCGAGACGAACGACGGCACGACGTTGCGGATGAGATAGGGTTGCCCTTCCCCTGCCGCGGCTTCGGGAATGTCGCCGACCAGGTCCTTCGCCTGGTCCAGGCCAAGCGGGACGATCTCGGCCTTTTCGAGCATTTCGACCGCCTGGGCCCGCCGGGCCGCACCGACCTCATGGATCGCCGCCTTGGCGATCGGGCTGACCTGCTGTGGCGTTCCCGGACGCGACTGGACCCAGTCGGCATATCCATCGACGTCGGGCGGGCATATGAGCCTGAAGTCTGGCACCTGAATCGCCCGGGGCTGGTGCCGCTGCGCATTGGCGGGCCCCGAGAGCAGGATCAAGGACGCAGCGATCAACGGTGAGCCGGCTCGGATCATGCGCGAATGATACGTTGTTACATTGATGGCGGCAATGGCCGATCAGCCCCCCAGCCCCTCCAGCCGCACGCGCACATTCTCCGGGATCGGCTTCGACTTGCGCGTCGCCAGGTCGACATGGACGCTGACCATCTCGATCTCGGTGTGGAGCTCGCCGGTATCGGCATGGCGGAGTTCGACGCGCATCGTCATGCTCGACGTGCCGACGCGCTCGACCCGGGCAAAGCCCTCGACCATGTCGTCGAACACGAACGGCTTCTTATAGTCGATGGCGGCGCGGACGACGTTGAACTCGGCATCGAGCCAGTCCGGGCCGATATCGCCCAGATCGGCCCAGCGCCAGAATTCGCCGAGCGTGACGTCGGCATATTCGAGATAGCGCGAATTGAAGACGATCTTCTGCCCGTCGATCTCGGAATAGCGGACGCGGAAGCGGGTGGAGAATGGGAAGCCGGGACGCATCGCGGCGGGGTGGCGCGCGGAGAGGCGCGCGTCAACCGTCCCTTCGCTATCCCCGCGCGGGCGAGGGCGCCTAGGTTGGGAACCCAAACAGGTATTTGATTTTCTGGTGTCACCCCGGCCTTGCGCCGGGATCCCGCTGCTTCCTGCGCTGGCGAGACAGCGGGACCCCGGCGCAAGGCCGGGGCGACGAAGGAAGAATATGCGTCCTCAATCTAGCTCAGCAGCCTGATGCCGACGATCGCCAGCACCGTCGCCAGGATCGGCACCAGCACCCGTTCGGAAACGCGCGTCGCGATCAGGCTGCCGATCACGATGCCGGGGATCGAGCCGAGCAGCAGCGCGACGAGCAGGCCCGGGTCCACCGATCCCATCGTCCAATGGCCGATGCCGGCGATGAAGGTGAGCGGCACCGCATGCGCGATGTCCGAGCCGACCAGCCGCGCCACCGGCGCGCCGGGATAGAGGACGAGCAGCGCCGTCATCCCCAGCGCGCCCGCGCCCACCGAGGTGAGCGAGACGAGCACGCCCAGCACCGCGCCCAGCACGATGGTGAGCGCCGCGATGGCGCGCGCGTCAAGCCGGGCGAAGCGCTGTCCCGCCGCGTGCACGATGCGGGTGCGGAAGAACAGCGCGATGGCGGTGAGGATCAGCGTGACGCCGAGGATGGCCGAGATCAGGTGCCCGGTATCCTGCGCGCCGCGATGGGCGGCGCTGAGGAACAGCAGCGTGGCGGTGGTCGCCGGCACGCTGCCCGTCGCCAGCCGCCGCACCACGCGCCAGTCGACCGATCCGCGCCAGCCATGGACGGCGGTGCCCACTGCCTTGGTGCCCGAGGCATAGAGCAGGTCGGTGCCGACGGCGGTGGCCGGATGAAAGCCGAAGACGAGCACCAGCAAAGGCGTCATCAGCGATCCGCCGCCGACGCCGGTCAGCCCGACGAGCAGGCCGACGAGCACGCCGGCAAGCGAATAGAGCGGATCGACGTGCAGCACCGGCCCGGGCTCAGCCTGCCTTTGCCGCGGTGTTGACGCCCATCGACTTGAGATATTGCTTCACGTTGCGCGCCGCCTGGCGCAGGCGCTGCTCGTTCTCGACCATCGCGATGCGCACATAGCCCTCGCCATTCTCGCCATAGCCGACGCCCGGCGCCACCGCGACCTTGGCATGGGTGAGCAGCTGCTTGGAGAATTCGAGGCTGCCGAGATGCGCCAGCGCCGGGGGCAGCGGCGCCCAGGCGAACATCGACGCCGGCGGTGAGGGGATTTCCCAGCCGGCGCGGCCGAAGCTCTCGACCAGCACGTCGCGGCGCTTGTGGTAGAGTTGGCGATTGGCCTCGACGATGTCCTGCGGGCCGTTGAGCGCGGCGCAGGCGGCGGCCTGGATCGGGGTAAAGGCGCCGTAATCGAGATACGACTTCACGCGCGTCATCGCCGCGATCAGCTGCTTGTTGCCCACCGCGAAGCCCATGCGCCAGCCGGCCATGGAATAGGTCTTGGAGAGCGAGGTGAACTCGATCGCCACGTCCTTGGCGCCCTTGACCTGCAGGATCGACACGGTCGGCTTGCCGTCGAAATAGAGCTCCGAATAGGCGAGGTCGGAGAGGATCCACACCTTGTTCTCGCGCGCCCAGGCGACGAGCCGCTCGTAAAAGGCGAGGTCCACCGTCTCCGCCGTCGGGTTCGACGGATAGTTGACCACCAGGATCGAGGGGCGCGGCACGGTGAACGCCATCGCCCGCTCGAGGCTTTCGAAATAATGCTCGTCCGGCGTGGTCGGCACCGCGCGGATCGTGGCGCCGGCGATGATGAAGCCGAAGGTGTGGATGGGATAGCTGGGGTTGGGCGCCAGCACGACGTCGCCCGGCGCGGTGATCGCGGTGGCGAGGCTGGCCAGGCCTTCCTTCGAGCCCATCGTCACCACCACTTCGGTCTCGGGATCGATCTCGACGCCGAATCGGCGGGCATAGTAATTGGCCTGGGCGCGACGCAGGCCGGGAATGCCCTTGGACTGGGAATAGCCGTGCGCGTCGGGCTTCTGCGCGACTTCGACCAGCTTCTCGATCACGTGCGGCGGCGGCGGCAGGTCCGGATTGCCCATGCCGAGATCGATGATGTCCTCTCCTGCCGCACGCGCCGCTGCCCGCATCGCATTGACTTCGGCGATGACATAGGGGGGCAGGCGCTTCATGCGGTAGAATTCTTCGGACATTTCCTCGTCTCTCAGGGGTTGGAGCGCGGCACGAACTTGTGCCGTGCGCCTGTCCTACGCCATGTTCGCGCCTGCGGGAATGACGAGTTGCCTGTGGTGCGCTAAAGCGGCGCTTGAAGAGGATGAGCATGGCCGAAACGACCACACCGCCGATTCCCGATCTCGAGGACCTGCAGCACTGGACCTGGGTGCTCGGCCGCGCGCAGCAGATGATGCTCGAGCACGGCATGGACATGATGGAGCATCTGCCCGCCGCGCCGCCCTTCGGCGCGCTGCTCGATCCCGCCGCGGCGGTGAAGGCGACCACCGATTTCTGGTCGGACACGATGAAGCTGTGGCAGCGCTTCCTCGATCCGCAGAACGCGGCGCCCTTCGAGGAGACGCCCGAGCAGGCGCGCGACAAGCGCTTCAAGGCGCCGCAATGGCGCGAGGAGCCGGTGTTCGACTTTCTGCGCCAGAGCTATCTGGTCATCGCCGACCATATGCTGCGCGGCGTCGACGCGCTGGAGGGGATGGACCCCAGGCAGAAGGACCAGGTGCGCTTCGCGACCCGGGGCTTTCTCGACGCGGTGAGCCCCACCAACTTCCCGGCGACCAATCCCGAAGTGCTCGAGAAGATCGTCGAGACCAAGGGCGAGAGCCTGCTCAAGGGCCTGTCCAACATGCTGGGCGACCTGGCCAAGGGCCAGATGACCCAGACGGCCGAGGGCGCCTATGAGCTGGGCCGCAACCTGGCGATGACGCCGGGCAAGGTGGTGAAGCGCACGCCGCTCTACGAGCTGATCCAATATGCCCCGGCGGAAGGCGCGAAACAGGTCTATGCGACGCCGCTGCTGATCTTCCCGCCCTGGATCAACCGCTACTACATCCTCGATCTCAATCCCGAGAAGAGCTTCATCCGCTGGGCGGTGGAGCAGGGGCTGACCGTGTTCGTGGTCTCGTGGAAGTCCGCCGACCCCACGATGAAGGACGTGGTGTGGGACGATTTCGTCGAGGGCGGGCAGATCGACGCGATCGACACGGTGCGCGACCTGCTCGGCGTGGAGGCGGTGCACGCGATCGGCTATTGCGTCGCCGGCACCACGCTGGCCGCGACGCTGGCGGTGCTGCACGCCAGGGGTGAGGCCGAAAAGGTCAGGAGCGCGACCTTCTTCACCGCCCAGGTCGATTTCTCCGAGGCGGGCGAGCTGGGCATGTTCGTCGACGACGATCAGCTGGCGATGATCCGCAGCCTGGGGGCCGAGGGCTTCCTTGACGGGCGCTACATGGCGGCGACGTTCAACCTGCTGCGCGGGCGGGACCTGATCTGGAACTACGTCACCAACAACTATCTGATGGGCAAGGAATATGCCCCGTTCGACCTGCTCCACTGGAACTCGGACGTCACCAACCTGCCGGCGCGCTGGCACATGAGCTATCTGACCGACCTCTATCGCGACAACAAGCTGGTCCAGCCCGGCGCGCTCGCGATCGGCGGCACGCCGCTCGACCTCTCGAACGTGGCGACGCCCGCCTATGTCCAGGCCGGGCGCGAGGATCACATCGCCCCGGCGCAGAGCGTCTGGAAGATCACGCACTATTTCAAGGGGCCGCTCAAGTTCGTGCTGGCCGGATCGGGGCACATCGCCGGAGTGGTGAACCCGCCCTCCGCGCAGAAATATCAATATTGGACCAATTCGGAGAAGGCCGGGACGCTCGCCGAGTTTTTCGCGGGAGCAAAAGAGACCAAGGGGAGTTGGTGGCCCGACTGGATCGGCTGGCTCGACGCGCTCGATGCCGCCCGGGTTCCGGTCAAGGGCGCACGGATTCCGGGCAAGGGCAAGCTCAAGCCCCTGGAGGACGCGCCGGGAAGCTATGTCCGGATGCGCTGATTTCCCGCGCTATTCCAAGCTTTTACCTATTTTTGTGCAGTGCACAAAAGTCACTTGCATTGCAGTGCAAGAAGAGCTACATGCTGCATCGCAGCAATAGCTTTATGGGGAAGGCACATCATGGCCACCAAGGGATCGAAGACCGGCGCGCCCAAGCCCGTCGCTCCGAAGCCTGCGGCGCGCGCCAAGCCCGCGCCGAAAGTTGCTGCGCCCAAGGCTGAGAAGCCCGAGCCGGTGAAGGCCGCCGAGACGATCGTCGAGGCTCCCATCGTCGCCGAGCCGGTCCCGACCCTTGAGGCAGCACCGCAGGAAGTGACCGAAACCGAAACCGTCGAAGCCGTGGCCGAGACCCCCGTCGAGCAGATCGCCGAGGTTGCCGCGGAAACCGCAATCACCGTCGTCGAAGCCGTCGAGGAGACGGTCGCCGCGCCGGAAGTGAAGGGAAGCTGGAAGATGACCACCATCGAGAACGCCACCGACAAGGCCCAGGCTCTGTTCGCCGAGTGGAACGACCGCACCAAGGCCGCCGTCGAGAAGTCGACCAAGCTGGTCGAGGAAGCCAATGACTTCGCCAAGGGCAATGTCGAGGCGCTGGTCGAATCGGGCCGCATCGCCGCCAAGGGCTTCGAGGGCCTGGGCCAGGACGCCGCCGAATATGGCCGCAAGTCGTTCGAGAGCGCGACCGCCGCGCTGAAGAACCTCGCCGCCGTCAAGTCGCCGACCGACTTCTTCAAGCTGCAGAGCGACTATTTCCGCGGCGCGTTCGACTCGTACGTCGCCGAGGCGTCGAAGAACACCGAGGCGCTGATCAAGCTCGCCAGCGATGCCGCGCAGCCGCTGTCGAACCGCGTCGCCGTCGCCGCCGAAAAGGTGAAGACCGCCGCGTAAGCAAAGGCTTCCGGCCCGCCGGAAGACGAGATCAGGGCGGCCGTCCCCCGGGATGGCCGCCCTTTCCTTTGCCCCTCTCCCTTGCCCCTCTCCCTTGCCGGTGCCTTATCGGGGCGCACGCATGGCCGCCGGCCTTGCCCTTGAGGGCGCGAACCCATATTTTCGGCGGCGTGACAGATCCCGTGAAATTCGACATCAACATGCCATGGCGCATGGCCGAGGACGGCAATGACGACGATCGGGGCAATGACCCCTCGGTCGGCATTGCCACGCGCACCCGCACGCGCACCAAGAAGCCTACGCCCTATCGCGTGCTGATGCTCAACGACGATTATACGCCGATGGAGTTCGTCGTGCTCGTCCTGCAGCGCTTCTTCCGGATGAACATGGAAGAGGCGACGCGGGTGATGCTCCACGTCCATCAGCGCGGCGTGGGCGTGTGCGGCGTGTTCAGCTACGAAGTCGCCGAGACCAAGGTGGCGCAGGTGATCGACTTCGCCCGCCAGAACCAGCACCCGCTGCAATGCACGCTGGAAAAGGCGTAGCTGCTTCGTTCCGCTCGCTGGAAGGGCCAGGGCCAATCGATATTCGGGTTGAGGAAGTGGTTCGGCGGGCCGGAACGCTTCGAACCACTCGTCTTCGCTACCCTGGACCTGTTTGGCGCCTATCCGCTTGAGACAGGGTGCCCAATCGCCGTCATCCCCGCCTTTGCGGGGATGACGATGGGGTATTTGTCGCAGCGGGATACGTGCCAACTTGTTTCGGCATGGCGGAGGGGGAAGGGGCGAGGCTATCGTTACGTCCTTGCCTAAGGGGTTGCCCGCATAGGCGTTTTCCCGGGAAATACAGCGGCCTGGACCCGGGTTATCAGATCTTCCGTTCCTGGGAACCGGGGGGTCGGGCGGGAACAAGGGCCGGACGGCGCGGCTTGTCATCGCAGACGTCCGGCCCCCTTCCGCTTCCGCGAAGCTCAGCGCGCCTTGGGCAGCCAGCCCAGGTCGAGCCCCTCGTAGCGATTCACGTAATTGGCCGCGCGGACGAGCGCGCGCTCGTCGAGCAGCGTGACGCGGCCGCTCTCCCGGGCGATCATCCCCTCCTCCTCGAGCTGGCGCAGCATGCGGTTGACGTGCACCGCGGTGAGGCCGGTGGCGTCGCCCACTTCCTCCTGCGTCAGCCCCAGCGGAAAGACGTTGGCGAGGCTCTTGTCGGCGGCCCGCAGGCGATTGCGCAGCTCGAGCAGCAGCGCCGCGACCCGCGCCTTGGCGCTGGTGCGGCCGAGCGCGGCCAGCCGGTCGGTGAGCGCGACGCGCTCGATCTGCGAATGGACCAGCACCATCGCGGCGAGGCGCGGGTGATCGAGCATCAACTCCGACAGCGCGCCGCGATCGAACGGGCAGACCACGCAGTCGGACAGCGCGGCCAGCGTCTCGGGGGCTTCGCGATAGACCGCGCTGGACACTCCCAGCATGTCGCCGGGAAAGAGGAAGCGCAGGATCTGGCGGCTGCCGTCGTCCAGCAGCACATAGCTCATCATCAGGCCCTTGCGCAGGATATAGAGCTCGTTGCCGCCCTCGTTCTCGCGCTGGAGCACCGCCCCGCGGCGCAGGTGGCGCTGGCGTTCCTCCAGTTTCTCGAGCGCGCTCTGCTCGACCTCGGTCAGGTCGATCAACTCGCTCAGCCTCTCCGCGAAACAACTGCCGGACACGCGATGGCTTCCCCCCACATGTCGATGCAAAGCAGTGCAACTGAATCAATGCATTAAAATCGATCAAGCACGCTAAAAACGCCTGCCCTTGCGTGTGGCGGGACAAAGATTAGAAGCCCGGCATGGACCGTATTCTCATTCGCGGCGGCAATCGCCTTTCCGGCCGGATTCCCGTCTCCGGCGCCAAGAACGCGGCGCTCACGCTGATGCCCTGCGCGCTGCTGACCGACGAGCCGCTGACCTTGCGGAATCTGCCGCGCCTGGCGGATGTCGACAGCTTTGGCCACCTGCTCAACGAGCTCGGCGCCTCGACGGCGATCGAGGGCACGCGGCCCAGCGATTTCGGCCGGGTGATGACGGTGCGCGCGGGCAAGCTGACCTCGGCGGTCGCGCCCTATGACATCGTCCGCAAGATGCGCGCCTCGATCCTGGTGCTGGGTCCGCTGCTGGGCCGCGCGGGCGAGGCGACGGTGTCGCTGCCCGGCGGTTGCGCGATCGGCAATCGGCCGATCGACCTGCACCTGAAGGCGCTCGAGGCGATGGGCGCCGAGATCGAGCTGGCCGCGGGCTATGTGAAGGCCACCGCGCCGGGCGGGCGGCTGCCCGGCGGTCGCTACAGCTTCCCGGTGGTCTCGGTCGGCGCGACCGAGAACGCGCTGATGGCCGCGGTCACCGCCAAGGGCACCACCATACTCGACAATGCCGCGCGCGAGCCCGAGATCGTCGACCTGTGCAACCTGCTGGTCGCGATGGGCGCGCACATCCGGGGCATCGGCACCGAGCGGCTGGAGATCGAAGGCCGGGATCGCCTGCACGGCGCGACCTATGCCGTGATGCCCGACCGGATCGAGGCGGGCAGCTATGCCTGTGCGGCGGCGATCACCGGTGGCGATATCGAGCTGGTCGGCGCGGCGGCGGACGACATGCGCGCCACGCTGGACGCGCTCGTTCAGGCGGGCGTGACCGTGGAGGAGACCAAGGCCGGCATCCGCGTGGCCGCCAACGGCCCGCTCAAGCCGCTGACCCTGTCGACGGCGCCCTTCCCGGGCTTCGCGACCGACATGCAGGCGCAGTTCATGGCGATGCAGCTGGTTGCGGAGGGCGCCAGCGTGTTCACCGAGACGATCTTCGAGAACCGCTACATGCACGTGCCCGAGCTGACCCGCATGGGCGCGCATATCGATGTGCGCGGGCGCACCGCCGTGGTGCACGGGCCGGCCAGGCTGGTCGGTGCGCAGGTGATGGCCACCGATCTGCGCGCCTCGATGAGCCTGATCCTCGCGGGGCTTGCCGCCGAGGGCGAGACGCAGGTCAACCGCGTCTATCACCTCGACCGCGGCTATGAGCGGCTCGAGGAGAAGCTGCAGGCCGTGGGCGCCGATATCGAGCGTGTCGGCGACGGCTAGCGGCGATGCGGGGGCGCCGCGCGCGACTGTTGATCGGGACGGCAGCGCCGCTGTCGATCCTGGTGTGCGCGGCAAGCTGGTTCCTCGCATCGAAGATCGCCGCGGGGCATGCCTCCGCAGTTGCGCCGGTGCCGCCGCCCGCCGAACCGGTGCGCCTGAAGGCGCGGGACGGCGTTGCGCTCGCCGGTACCTACTGGCCTGGCCGGCGCCCCGATGCGCCGGCCGTGCTGCTTCTCCACGGCGTCGGCGCCTCGCGCAACCAGACCGCGCCGATGGCCGAGGCGCTGGTGGCGCAAGGCTATGCGGCGCTGGCGATCGACTTGCGCGGGCACGGTGCCTCGACGATCACCGATCACAGCTATGGTCTCGACGAAGGGCTGGACGCGCGTGCGGCGTTCGACTGGCTCAAGGCGCGGCAGCACGGCGGGAAGGTGGCGGTGATCGGCGTCTCGCTGGGCGGCGCCGCCGCGCTGATCGGCCGCGACGGCACGGTCCCGGCCGATGCGCTGGTGCTGGTGGCGGTGTTTCCGGACATTCGCCATGCGATCTACAACCGGATGGCGGCGGTGCTGACGCCGGCGGGCGGGGCGCTTGCCGAGCCGCTGCTCAGCTTCCAATCGCTGCCGCGCTACGGCGTCTGGCCGGGACGGATCGCGCCGATCGCGGCGATCGGGGGCTATCGCGGGCCGGTCCTGGTGATCGGCGGCGCGGAAGACCGCTACACGCCGCCGGTCGAGACCCGCGCGCTCTACGCGGCCGCGCCGAACCGCAAGGCGCTGTGGCTGGTGCCGGGACTGTCGCATGGCGAAGTGAGCAACTTGCACGATGCCGAATGGGCGCGACGGATCGGCGAGTTCCTGCGCGAGACGATCGGGACGCCCTAGGTTGGGGACGCATATTCCTCCTTCGTCACCCCGGCCTCGAGCCGGGGTCCCGCTGCCTTGCTGACGGAAGAAGAAGCGGGATCCCGGCGCAAGGCCGCGATGACGGCAGAAAATCAGATACTTGTCTGGGTTCTCAGCCTAGAGCCCGATGATCGAGATCTGCCGGCCATAGTCCGGCTCTCGCCGGTGCGTCGCGCGGCGATAGGAATAGAAATGCCCCGCCTGGGCATAGGTGTCCTGCCCCAGCATCTCGACGGTGCGGACGCCCGCCGCGGCCAGCCGGTGCGCGACATAGGCCTCGAGATCGAATTGCCAGTGATCCGCGCGGCGGCCTTCGGTGAAGAAGCGCTCGTTCGCCGGATCGGCCTCGGCGAACCGGGCGAGGAAGCCGGTATCGACTTCGTAGGAGGCGCGGGCGATGCACGGGCCGACCGCCGCGACGATCCGGTCGCGGCGGGCGCCCAGCATTTCCATCGCGGCGACGGTCGAATCGGTGACGCCGCCGATCGCGCCCTTCCATCCCGCATGGGCGGCGCCGACCACGCCGGCCTCGGCGTCGGCGAACAGCACCGGCGCGCAATCGGCCGTCAGGACGCCGAGCGCCAGGCCCGGCCGGTCGGTGACGAGCGCGTCGGCATGCGGGCGCAGCCGATCCTCCCAGGGCGCGGCCACGGTGACGCAGTCGGCGGAATGGACCTGATGCACCGAGACGAGCCGCGCGCCGGGCAGCACCGCTTCCACGGCGCGGCGGCGATTCTCGGCGATCAGCGCAGGATCGTCGCCCGAGCCCAGCCCGACATTGAGGCTGGCCATGTCCCCCGTCGAGACGCCGCCCTTGCGGCCGAGAAAGCCGTGCGCGACTCCGGCCAGCGCCCGCGCGCGGAAAATTTCGACTTCGCTCACAACAGGGCTCACAGCATGCGCCTCATCAACCGGTCCTCATCGGCATGCGCGCCGACCATGAAGGCATAGCGGCCACGATCCTCGAAGCCATTCCGCGCATAGAAGCGCCGGGCGCGGTGATTGTCGACATAGACCGAGAGCCACATCTCCCCGGCCCCCCGGGCCCGGCCCTGGTCGAGGGCCCAGTCGAGCAGCACCTGCGCCGCGCCGCTGCCCTTGGCGCGTTCGTCGAGATAGAGCTGGCGGAGCTCATAGGTGCGCGCGCTGGTCTCGGCGGGGAGGGTGAGGTTGCTGGTCTTGGCGAAGCCGGCCAGGCCCTGCGCGTCCTCGGCGAGCCGGAAGCGCAGGTCCGGCGTGGCGAACTCTCCGGCCCAGGCCTTGGGCGTGAAGGCGGCCAGGAAGTCGGCGAGGTCCTCGGGCCGATAGAGATGGCCGAAGGTCGCGACGAAGCTGGCGCGGAACAGCGCGTCGATCGCGGGCAGGTCGGCGGGGGTGGCGTCGCGGTAGATCATTCGAACCCCGCCGGCACCGGCCAGCCCGGCGCGGTGAAGGCGATCACCTTGAACAGCTCGCCCATCTGCTCGGGATCGGTCAGCCGGTCGCGATCGATGGCGAGCTGGCCGGCACGGTCGGGCGCGGCGAGCGAGAGATTGGCGGTGCGCTCGGCGATGCCGAGCCGCATCAGGAACGCGCCCTGCGGCACCGGGCCGTGGACGACCAGGCCCTCCGCCCGCGCGGCTTCGGCGAGCGTGCCGAAATCGACATGGGCGGTAAGGTCCGCCTCGCCCGGCGTGTCGAAGGGATTGGCATAGGCATGGCCCTTCACTGCCTGGAGCGTGTCGCCGATCGCGGGCCCCATATAGCCATAGTCGATGATCAGCGCGGCGCCGCCCTGTTCGGTGAGGCGCCGGGCGAGCTGGCGCAGCACCGCGACGCTGGCGGGCGAAGTCTCGAGGATCGAGCCGGGCGCCGCGTCCTTGAAGTCGCGCGGGATGATCATGTCGAAGCCGCGGTCGCCGTGAATGGGCAGGAACAGCATGTCCTGGCAGGCGACCAGCCGCTCGCGCCAGCCTTCCCGGGTGGCGATGAGCTGGCGGATCGGCAGCGCGTCGAAGAATTCGTTGGCGACGAAGATCAGCGGCGCATCGTCGGGCAGGCCGACCAGGTCGAGATGGAACTCGGCATGCGCCACGCGCTCCGCCTGGGCGGCGCGCAGCGTCGGGCTGGTCTCGACCAGGTCGACCGGCGGCGCGAGCCCCGCCCTGGCCATGGCGCGCAGCGCGTCGGCGGCGAGCGTGCCGCGGCCCGGGCCGAGCTCGACATAGCGGACGGGCGGGCCGCCGGCGCGCTGCCACAGGTCGGCCACCCACAGGCCGATCAGCTCGCCGAACATCTGGCTCACTTCGGGCGCGGTGGTGAAGTCGCCGCGCGCGCCGAGCGGGTCGCGCGTCGCATAATAATGCGCGTTGGCGGCGCCCATGAACTGCGACAGCGGGATCGGCCCGGCCAGGGTGATGGCGCGGGCCAGCCGCTCGGCGAGCAGGGGCTCGGCGGCATTGGCGCCGCGCTCCGCGGCCGGCGCGTCGAGGGGATTCTCGCTGCTCAGGCCACGCTCTCCGTGCCCGCGATCGGCTCGACCCGCTGGCGGCGCTTCTTCGCGGTGACGATCAGATAGATGCCGCCCGCGATCATCGGCAGGCACAGCACCTGGCCCATATGGATGACATGCTCGAAGATCGTGCCGGCGAACTGCGAATCCGGCTCGCGGAAATACTCGACCAGGAAGCGGAAGCAGCCATAGCCGAGCAGGAAGATGCCGACGAGCCTGCCCGGCTCGTAGCGCGCCTTGGTGCGCCAGAAGGCATAGGCGAGGATGGCGAAGAGAAGCACGCCTTCAAGCCCCGCCTCGTAGAGCTGGCTCGGATGGCGGGCCGCCGGGCCGGCACCCGGGAAGACGATCGCCCAGGGCAGGTCCGCCGGCTTGCCCCACAGCTCGCCGTTCACGAAATTGGCGAGGCGCCCGAAGAACAGGCCGAAGGGCGCGCAGCAGGCGACATAGTCGTGCACGCGCAGCCAGTTGAGCCCCTGGCGCCGGCACATCAGGATGATCGCCAGCGTGGTGCCGATCACGCCGCCATGGAACGACATGCCGCCGTCCCAGAGCCGGATGATGCGGATCGGATCGAGGAACATCTCGGGCGCGTAGAAGATCACATAGCCGAGCCGCCCGCCCAGGATGATGCCGAGCGTCGCGTAGAAGACGAGATCGTCGGCATGGCGCTTGCTCATCGGCGCGCCGGGCTGGCGGAGCAGGCGGAGGAGGTACCACCAGCCGACCAGGATGCCGGCGATATAGGCCAGCGAATACCATTTGATCTCGAAGAAGCCGAGATTGAGCGCGACCTTGTCGAGGCCGAGATCCTTGAACTGGATATGGTCGGCCGCGGCGGCGGCCAGGGTGGAAAGCAGCACGGGTGGTCCCTCCGGGTATCGGGCTCCGATAGAGCAGGCTCGCCGCAAACCCAATAGCCCCGCGCCGCCATCGCGGCTTTTGCCGGGGCGCGGCGGGAGGCCCGGGGTGACAGCCTTTCCCCCGCGCGATAGAGCGATGGCGATGAAGGTCGATTTCGGCAAGCTCCAGAAGCTGGATCGGCGCACGCTGCTGATCGGCGGCGGCGTGGGCGTGGGGCTGGTGGTCGCCTGGGCGGTGTGGCCGCGCACCTATCTCCCCAATCTCACCGCGGCGCCGGGCGAGAGCCTGTTCGGCGCCTGGATCAAGATCGGCACCGACGGGCACGTCTCGGTTGCCGTCCCGCAATGCGAGGAGGGGCAGGGCGTGTTCACCGCCATGCCGCAGATCATCGCCGACGAGCTGGGCGCGGACTGGAAGCTGGTGGGCGTCGAGCCGGCGCCGCTCAACCCGCTCTACGCCAATCCGCTGGCGGCCGAGGAACTGTTCGAGCTGGCGCTGGGCGGGCTGCCCGAGCAGCTGCGGCGCAGCCATGCCGCGCGCACCGGGCTGGTGCTCACCGGCTGCTCGACTTCGATCCGCAGCTTCGAGGACCAGCTGCGCCACGCCGGCGCCACCGCGCGGGTGTTGCTGTGCAAGGCGGCGGCGCGGCGCTGGGGCGCGGAATGGCAGAGCTGCGACACTGCCGGCGGCCAGGTGATCCACGGCAATTCGAAGCTCGGCTTCGGCGCGCTGGCGGCGGAGGCGGCGGACGAGCGGGTGCCCGGCGACGTGCCGCTGCGCACCGGCGAGGCGAACCGGCTCTACGGCCAGGACCTGCCCCGGCTCGACGCGCCGGCCAAGGTGGACGGCAGCCTGCTCTATGCGGCGGACGTGCGGCTGCCGAACATGGTGTTCGCCTCGATCCGGATGGGGCCGATCGGCGATACCGAGCTGGTGAAGCTCGACCGGGCGGCGGCCGACAGGATCCCCGGCATGCTCTCGATCGTGACCACGAAGGACTGGGTGGCGACGATCGCCAATAATGGCTGGGCGGCGGAGCGGGCGATCGACGCGATGCGCCCGCGCTTCAGGACGCCCGAGGAAGTGATCAACAATGATTCGATCGCCTCGGCGCTGAGCGACGCGCTGAATGCCGATGGCGCGCGGATCCATGAGGCGGGCGACCTGGCGGCGGATTTCCGCGGGGCGAAAGTGGTCTCGGCCGAATATCGGGTCGACGTGGCGCTCCATGCCGCGCTCGAGCCGATGACCTGCACGGCCAGTTATCACGAAGGGCACCTCTCGCTCTGGCTGCCGACTCAGGCGCCGGGGCTGGCGCGGGCGGCGGCGGCGCGGGCGATCGGCATTTCCGAGAACTCGGTGACCGTGCACGCGACGATGGCGGGCGGCTCGTTCGGGGCGAAGCTGGAACATGCGGTGGCGGAGCAGGCGGCCCTGCTCACCGAGCGGATCGGCCGGCCGGTGCAGCTCACCTGGCCGCGCGGCGAGGACATGCGGCACGATCGCTATCGCCCGCCCGCGATCGGCCGGATGACCGGCAAGCTGAACCCGCGGGGCCAGGTCTCGGGCCTGCTCGCCAAGATCGCCGCGCCAGAGACCGGCCGCGAGCTGGCGACGCGGCTGCTGGGCAGCGATCCGGTGGTGCAGGCTTCGCTCGCGCTGCCCGGCAAGGGCGATCCCTCGGCGGTGGCGGGGGCGCGGCCCTTCTATGCCATCCCCAATTACGCGGTCGATCACCATGTCGCCGCGATCGGCGTGCCCACCGGCTATTGGCGCTCGGGCGCGCACAGCTACAATTGCTTCTTCGTCGAGAGCTTCATGGACGAGCTGGCACATGCCGCCGAGCAGGATGCGGTGTCGTTCCGCATGGCGATGCTCGGCGGCGAGACGCGGCTGGCGCGCTGCGTGCAGATGGCGGCCCAGCTGGGCGGCTGGCAGGGCGGCCAGCCGGGCGGCGGCCAGGGCATCGCCTGCCACGCCTTTCGCGGCTCCTATATCGCGGTGATGGCCGAGGCGCGGCTCGAGGGGCGCAAGGTGAAGGTCGAGCGGCTGGTCGCGGCGGTCGATTGCGGGCGGGTGGTGAACCCGGACCTGGTGACTCAGCAGATCGAGGGCGGACTGCTGTTCGGCATGGCGGCGGCGCTGGCCGGATCCACCGGCTTCACCGAGAATGTCGCAGACGTGCGCGATCTCTCCGAGCTCGGCCTGCCGACCCTGGCCGATGCGCCGGACATCACCGTGGAGCTGATCCGCAACGCCGCCGATCCGGGCGGCGTGAGCGAGCTCGCCGTGCCCCCGGTCGCCCCCGCCATCGCCAACGCGCTGCAATCGGCGAGCGGCGTGCGCTTCCGCGTGCTGCCTTTGCTTTCGGACGTCGAATGACCGTTCCAGACGGGCATCCGCCCCTTTTCCCGCCCGACAGGATCGGCGTGCTGCTGGTCAATCTCGGCACGCCGAGCGCGCCCGATCCGGCATCGGTGCGGCGCTATCTCGCCGAGTTCCTCTCCGATCGCCGTGTCGTCGAGATCCCGCCTTTGGTCTGGCAGCCGATCCTGCACGGGATCATCCTGCGCACCCGGCCGAAGAAGTCTGCGCATGCCTATCGGCAGGTGTGGCGGCCGGACGGATCGCCGCTCGCCGCGATCACCAGGGCGCAGAGCGACGCATTGCAGGGGGCATGGGGCGAGGACGTGCTCGTCGAATGGGCGATGCGCTATGGCGAGCCGGCGATTGCCGGCCGGCTCCAGTCGCTCAAGGCCCAGGGCGCCCGGCGCATCCTGATCGCGCCGCTCTATCCGCAATATTGCGCGGCGACGACCGCCACTGCCAATGATGCCGCCTTCGCCGCCCTGGCGAAGCTGCGCTGGCAGCCGGCGGTCCGCACCCTGCCGCCCTATCACGATCACCCCGCCTATATCGCCGCGCTCAAGGCGTCGGTGGAGGCGAGCCTGGCCCGGCTCGATTTCGTGCCCGATGCGATCCTGGCGAGCTTCCACGGCATGCCGCAGCGGACACTCGACCTCGGCGATCCCTATCATTGCCATTGCCGCAAGACCGCGCGCCTGCTGGGCGAGGCATTGGCGGAAACCCTGGGGGGGCGGGAGCTCATCGTCACCTTCCAGTCGCGTTTCGGCCGGGCGAAATGGCTGGAGCCCGCCACCGACGCCATGCTCGCCGCGCTGCCCGGCAAGGGCGTGAAGAAGGTCGCGATCGTCGCGCCGGGCTTCTCGGCCGACTGCCTCGAGACGCTGGAGGAACTGGCGATCCGCGGGCGCGAGACGTTCCTCGCCGCGGGCGGGGACCGGTTCGCCTATCTGCCCTGTCTCAACGACAGCGCCGGCGGCATCGCGATGCTGCGCACAATTTTGCGTGAGGAGCTTGCGGGCTGGATCGAGCCTGCCTAGCGTTTCGGTCCACCACGAAGGAGAGGAAGAGCATGGCACGCGTAGCGATCGTGACGGGCGGCACCCGCGGCATCGGCGAGGCGATCAGCCTCGCGCTCCAGGATGCGGGAATGATCGTCGCCGCCAACTATGCGGGCAACGAGGAGAAGGCCCGGGCCTTCACCGACCGCACCGGCATCGCGGCGTACAAATGGGACGTGGGCGATTATGACGCCTGCCACGAAGGCGTGACGAAGGTCGCGGCCGAGCTCGGCCCGGTCGATGTGGTGATCAACAATGCCGGCATCACCCGCGACGGCACGATCCTGAAGATGAGCCGCGACATGTGGGAGGATGTGATCCGCATCAACCTGGGCGGCTGCTTCAACATGGCGCATGCGGTGTTCCCGGGCATGCGCGACCGCAAATGGGGCCGCATCGTCAATATCGGCTCGATCAACGGCCAGGCCGGCCAATATGGCCAGGTCAACTATGCCGCCGCCAAGTCCGGCATCCACGGCTTCACCAAGGCGCTGTCGCAGGAAGGCGCGCGCTTCGGCGTGACGGTGAATGCGATCGCGCCCGGCTATATCGATACCGACATGGTCGCCGCGGTGCCGCCCGAGGTGCTCGAGAAGATCGTGGCGAAGATTCCGGTGGGCCGGCTCGGCCAGGCGCACGAGATCGCGCGCGGCGTGGCGTTCCTCTGCTCGGACGAGGCGGGCTTCGTCACCGGATCGACGCTGTCGATCAATGGCGGCCAGCACATGTACTGATACGATGAGGGCCGCCCCTTTCAGGGCGGCCCCCAACCCCTCGATACGCTACGCGAGGGAAACTCTTGTTCGAACAACCAACGTCCTCATAGGCGGGTTCCCTTTAGTTTCTTCTGAACGGGCTGGTCACCTGGCGTTCATCTTTCGGGCGCTGGTCCTTCCGCCGCCAGTCGCTATGAGCGGAGGCGATGCTGCTCCGCCCCGTGATCGCCCTGTTCTCCCTCGGTTCCATCCTGCTGCTCTCCGCATCGGGGCGCGACGGGCGCGACCTGCTGGGCAAGGTGTCCCGCATGACCGTGGAGCGCGTGCCGCTCGACGCGCGCGATCCCGGGCGGACCCGGGTGGGCGCGCTCACCTATCTGGGCGGCATCCGGCTGAAGAGCCCGGATCGCGCCTTTGGCGGCTTCTCCTCGATGCTGGTCGAGGGGGACCGCTTCACCCTGCTCAGCGACGGCGGCGCCTTTATCCGCTTCCGCATGGGTGCCGACTGGGCGCCGCGCGAGCTGGTGTTCGGCGACCTGCCCGCCGGCCCGGGCACCGGCTGGCTGAAGGGGGATCGCGATTCGGAATCGATGACGCGCGATCCGGCCACCGGGCGGATCTGGGTGGGCTTCGAGGGCCATAACGCGATCTGGCGCTATGATGCCGGCCTGACCCGCGCCGAGCGGAGCGCGGAGCCGGCGGCGATGCGCGACTGGTCCGTCAATGGCGGGCCCGAATCGATGGTGCGCCTTGCCGATGGCCGCTTCGTGGTGATCGGCGAGACCTCGCGGCCCAAGGGCAGCCGGATCGGCCGCGAGGCGCTGCTCTTCCCGGGCGATCCCACCGCGCCGGGGATCGAGCCGATTCGCTTCGTCTATATGCCGCCCGGCGAGCTCTATGATCCGAGCGACGCCGTGCAGCTGCCCGACGGGCGGCTGATCGTGCTCAACCGGCGCTTCGCGGTGCCGAGCCTGTTCACGGTGAAGCTCACCCTGGTGGATCCGCGGGAATTCCGCCCCGGCGCAGTGGTGCGCGGCAAGGAGATCGCGGCGCTGGCCGCGCCGCTGATCCACGACAATTACGAGGCGCTGGCGATCACGCGCGAGGGCGACGACACGATCCTGTGGATGGCGTCGGACGACAACCAGCAATTCTGGGAATGGTCGCTGCTGCTCAAGTTCCGGATCGAGTTCGGGAAGCGCTGAGTCATTCGAGCAAAGCCGGGCATTGACTGGCGAAGGCCGGATTGATCCGATGCGCCATGGCCGGCGGACTTAAGAAGCGGAGAAAGCGTACGATCGAGGGGGCGGCCCTGATCGATGGTGTGCAGCTGATTTGGGAACTGGTCAGCGAGCCGCAGTGGAGCAACAGCGGCGATGGCTAAAAGGGCATGTGCATTTCGGTGCGCGTCGATGGCGAGTCGCGCCGTGAATTGATCGTTGAATACCCCTATCCAAAAGGTCGCGATGGCCGCCCGTTGCCTGTCCCGCAGCGCCCGACGATCACCCCGAAGCTTGTCGAGGCATCGATAGCACAGGCGCTGGTCGCCGGGTGGGATCCTGCCTCGAGAGGCAAGGCCTTTGTCTTCTATCCCTCCGACGACAGCTAGCCGATCCTGCGCGGCGTGGCGGGGTCTTTACCTGCCAGGCAACAGCACACATGCGAAAAACCCGCTCTCCGCAGGGAGAACGGGCTCGCATTGAGCCGTCGAAGAAACGGGCTGTTAGGCCGCAGTCTTCTCGGCCGACGCCTTGCGCACTTCGCGCTTCAGGCGGCGGGCGCGCAGCGACAGATCGTCGTCGCTGGTCTTGAGCAGCCAGTTGTCCAGGCCGCCATTATGCTCGACCGAGCGCAGGCCGTGGGTCGAGACGCGCAGGCGCACGCTGCGGCCCAGCGCGTCGCTGATCAGCGTGACGTTCTGCAGGTTCGGCAGGAACGTACGCTTGGTCTTGTTGTTGGCGTGGGAAACGTTGTTACCCACCTGCCGGCCCTTGCCGGTCAGCTCGCAAATGCGCGACATCGCTTGATATCCTGGTTTGAGCCCCAGCGAACTGCGGCCGGAAAGGTGGCGCCGATAGCCGTAATGGGACGGTGCGTCAACCGATTCGCCCCAAGAAACGCCTTGTGCCGACGCAACCACCATGGTTGATGCGGCGTTGATTACGCAACCGATTCAATTGGGGAGATGAAGCGATGCGTGGAATTCTCGTGCTCATAGGCCTGATCGCGCTGGCCGTGGTGGTGCTCATGTCGGTCGGCATGCTGCGTATCGAGCAGCAGCAGGGCGCGACGATGCCGACGATCACGTTCGACGCCAAGGGCGGCCAGCTGCCCAAGTTCAAGGCGGAGACGGGATCGGTCGGAATCGGATCGACCAACACGACCGTCGCGGTGCCGACGGTCGAGATGAAGAACACCACCGTCACCCTGCCCACCATCGAAGTGAAGCAGGCGGGCGCCACGCCCACGCCCACGCCCGCCGCGAAATAAGCGGCGGCCCGTGCCGGGCTGGTGGCGGCCGGGATATCCTCGCCGCCGCCACTCCTGAACTGTCATCCCCGCGAAGGCGGGGGCCCTTCTCGTGCAGATGGAACGAGCAGATACCGATGTGATGCGCGTGACGCGTCCCGGAGAGGGGCCCCCGCTTTCACAGGGGTGACGCGTTGGCGGGGCTACGGTAATCACGCGCGATGTTCCCGCTTCCCGAACCGATGCGCATCGCGCTCGACGCCGCCCGCGCGGCGGCCGAGGCGGGCGAGGTGCCGGTCGGCGCGGCGCTGGTGCATGATGGCAAGGTGATCGCCGCCGCGGCCAATGCCCCGCGCACGCTCCACGATCCCACCGCCCATGCCGAGATGCGGGTGATTCGCGCGGCGGCCGAGCAACTGGGGCGCGAGCGGCTGGAGGATTGCGACCTGTGGGTCACGCTCGAGCCCTGCGCGATGTGCGCGGGTGCGATCGCGCATGCCCGGATCGCGCGCGTCTATTACGGCGCGGGCGATCCCAAGGGCGGCGCGGTGGAGCATGGCCCGCGCTTCTTCGCCCAGCCGACCTGCCATCACCGCCCCGAAATCTATCCCGGCATCGGCGAGGCCGAGGCAGGCGAGATCCTGCGCGATTTCTTCCGCGAGCGGCGCGGCTAGGTTGGGGACTCATTTAAGCCACGCGGTGATAAGGGCTACGAGAGCGATGGCAGCGAGGTAGTTTGTGGCATGCCGGTCGTATCTGGTAGCG